>CAMJJZ010000001.1 GCA_946406275.1 uncultured Bacteroidales bacterium
TACCTCTGATGTCGTATGCGTGAAATGCTCCCATATTGTTTAGTTTTAGTTTATTTACAAATATAGTAAATATTTAGGAATTATTAAATGTGAAGTATTGGTGCAAGAAATCTGTGGCGCCCACGCCTCATGAGTGGGAGGGGCCCATTTATGGGAGGGACGAGGACCGAAGGTCCGAGGATTTCTGCACCAATACTTCACATTTATAAACCTGTCCACGGAAACATGGTGTTTTGGTGGACAAGTTGGCATTTTGCCGGGTTTGTCCACGGAAAGGGGGTATTTTGGTGGACAAGTTGGGGTTTTGGCCAGTTTGTCCACGGATTTGGCGTTTTTGGTGGATGGGGAAAAGAAAAAAAGCAGCAAACGCTGCTTTTTGGTCGGGATGACTCGACTCGAACGAGCGACCCCTACGTCCCGAACGTAGTGCGCTACCAACTGCGCTACATCCCGATTTGTATTTCTTTTTTGACCTTTTTTCGCTTTTTCTCAGTCACACAGGACCCCTGTGCTCCTTCGAAAAATCAAACAAATCTCTAAAAAAGAAATGTGCAAATTTTAGTAATAACTATCTAAACTTGCTTTTACAAAAATAAGCTCTTAGGCGAGCTTATTGATGTAGACTTGAAGACCGCTCTTGAGGTTGGAGGCTTTGTTCTTGTGGATAACTCCAATCTTTGCGAGCTTGTCTATCATTGCGTAGACTTTGGGAGCATTCTCCTGAGCCTGTGCTTTGTCTGTTACGTTACGGAGATCGCGGATAGCGTTCCTGGTTGTCTTTGCATAATACTTGTTATGCAGGCGGTGACGCTCACTCTGACGAGCGGCACGCGCGGCGGATTTTGTGTTTGCCATTATGTATATTTTTTATATTTTTTGGTAGTGGGTAGGAGAATCGAACTCCTATTGCGGGAATGAAAATCCCGAGTACTAACCGTTATACGAACCCACCAAAATTGGGACTGCAAAGATAGCAATTATTTTTTAGCCCACAAAATTATTTTTCATCTTTTTTCCACTCAAAAGAGTATAGGATAGATTCCACCTGACGGAGGTACTGACGCTTGTCGTAGCGGGGTGCGTAGACGAAGGCTTCAAGGACGATAATATCCTTACCGTCAGGGCTGTAGAAGGCATGGGATACGAACGGGCCGCCCATGAAATCTCCGTGTACTTCCCAGAATCCGCGGAGCTCCATGAAGTCGCGGCCCTTGTACTTGAGGGACCTGGTTGTGGGCTCTACGGCGGTGGTGGTTGTCATGTATGAGCCTTCGAACATTCCTGGAACGTTGGCCTGCATCACGGAGTCACGCTCCGCCACAAGATTGGCGGCGCTGAAGGGGTCTTTCCTCACGGGGAACTTGTATGCCATCACGGCCTGGGTGGTGTACTGCTTTTCATCGGCAACCCAGACGAAGCTGTCCGTCCACTTCTTGAGCTGGTAGCCGGAAGGGAAGTGGAGGATGCCGCCGGTGAGGTCCAGCATGGGCTCGCGGAGCTTCTTCTCCTCGTAGAGTTTGGAGTTCTCTATGATGCGGTCCCTTTCACTCTGCTCGAAGTATTCCGAAATGAGGTAGCTCGCACCTTTGAAGAGCTCAGTGGCCTCTTCTTCCGTGGCGGCGTTGATCTGCACAACGGCCTGAGGGCGTGCCCACTGGTTGCCCTTGTAGATGATGCCGCTCTGGGCATTCTGGGGATTGATGTTCACGATGAGCAGGTTCCTGTGCATCTTGAACATGCTGTTGAAGCTTCCCGGGGGAACGTTGGAAACGTTGAAGAGGGGTTCCCTCTGGGCCAGGTACGGTGTGTCGTCGGCAAGGGTTTCCCTTATGCTTGTGCCAAGGTTGCCCACCCACTGGTCCCGTTCGATTACAACCAGGACTTCACCGGCTTTGCCGCTAACGTTGGGGAGAAGGTTGCGCCCGTTGTTGCTTTTGCATGCGCCAAGGGCAAGCGCCGCGGCCAGGATGGCCATCAATTTAATGTATCTCATAACAGTCCGAATAATCTTGCAAAGTCATTTCCGAAAGCAAGGAGCATGAGCCCCAGAAGAAGAATCATTCCAATTGTCTGCATCACAATCATGAACTTGTCCGACGGCTTTTTGCCGGTCACAATCTCAAACAGGCAGAACAGCATGTGGCCTCCGTCAAGGCCGGGAATGGGAAGGAGGTTAAGTACCGCCAGCATTATGGACAGCATGGCCAGAATTACCAGGAACTGGTTCCAGTCCCAGGCCGACGGGAATATCTGGCCTATAGCGATGAAGCTGCCCACGGACTTGTATGCGCCCGTGGACGGCGTTGCCACCAGCCTCAGGTCCTTGAGGTAGCCGGACACGTTTTCCCAGGCCATGGCGGCGCCGGCAGGTATGCAGGAGAGGCCCCGGAAGGCCTTGTGTTCATAGTCGATGCCCGCCAAGAACACCCCAACCATGCCCGTGGAATCCACTTGCAGGGCGCACTGGAGGCTATCGGCCCCTCTCACCACCGTTACGGGAACGCTTTCCCCGGCGTTGGCGCGGAGCACTTTCTGGACGTCCTGGAGGTACTCAGTCCGGAGGCCATCGGCCATGACCACGCGGTCTCCCCTTTGCAGGAAGGAGTTGGGGGAGCCGGCCATGGTGGTGTCTACGATGAAGGGGACGGCAAGGCCGAACATTGAGGGGTCGTTGAGGACGCGGCCTATCATGCTTTGGTCTATGTAAATGTCCAGGGTGTCCGTGCCGCGGAGGACGGTGGCCTTGCGGGTCTGGCGGCGGGCAAGATCTGCCTGGAGGGAGAAGAAGTCCCGGGAGGGGTGGCCGTCGAATCCAAGGATGCGGTCCCCGGTGCGGAAGCCCATTTCCTGGGCGAGCTCGCTGGCGTAGACGGGCCTGTCGGCCGGAATGTAGTCCTTGCCCCAGATACCCAGGATGAGGCTGAACACCAGGATGGCCAGAATAAAGTTGTTAAGGACGCCTCCGTTCATTACCAGAAGCCTTTTCCAGGCAGGTTTGGAGCGGAACTCCCAGGGCTCCGGGTCATGTGACAGGAAGTCCTTGTCCATGGACTCGTCTATCATGCCGGCAATCTTGCAGTAGCCGCCAAGGGGGAGCCAGCCCACGCCGTACTCCGTGTCTCCCTTCTTGAAAGAGAAGAGTTTTACTCCTCCCACGTCAAAGAAGAGGTAGAACTTCTCTACCTTGATGCCGAATACACGCGCCCAGAAGAAATGCCCCGCCTCATGTATGATGATAAGGAGGGACAGTGCAAGTATTACCTGTAATGCCTTAAATAGTACTACCATAGTGACTGCGCCAGGGCATATGCCTCTGAATTTGTGGAGAAGATGTCTTCCAGGGTAGGGTTCTCCACAAATTTCACGCCATCCATCACTTGAGAAACAGTTTTTGGTATGTCGTAGAACGCAATTTGGTCTTTAAGGTATGCGGCCACGGCGGCCTCGTTGGCTGCGTTCATGGCGCAGGGGATGTTTCCGCCCTTTTCCAGGGCCTCGAATGCAAGGCCCAGGCAGGGGAATTTGTCAAGGTCCGGCTCCGCAAAGTTCAGGGCCGATAATTTCCCGAAATCCAGCCTGGGGCCGTCCAGGTGCAGCCTTTCCGGGTATGCCAGGGCCAGCTGGATGGGGACGCGCATGTCCGGAAGGCCCAGCTGTGCAATCACGGCGCCGTCCTCAAACTCCACCATGGAATGAATTACGCTTTCCGGGTGCACCACAACGTGGATGGCCTCTGCTTCAACCCCGAACAGCCATTTAGCCTCTATAACCTCGAATCCCTTGTTCATCATGGTGGCGGAGTCTATGGTGATCTTGGCGCCCATGCTCCAGTTGGGGTGCTTGAGGGCAAGTTCCTTTCCTGCGCCGGCAATCTTGTCTGTGGTCCAGGTGCGGAACGGCCCACCGGAAGCGGTTAGATGAATCTTCTTGACGGCGTTTCCACATGCCCCCAGAAGGCACTGGAATATGGCCGAGTGCTCCGAGTCTACCGGATATATATGCGCACCGTTCTTGGCAGCGGTATCCATGACGATGGACCCTGCCGCAACAAGGGTTTCCTTGTTTGCGAGTGCAACTGTCTTGCCGGCTTCCAGCGCCGCCAGGGTGGGCCTGAGGCCGCTGAAGCCTACCATCGCGGCAACCACAACGTCCGCTTCCGGCTCGCGCACCCATTCGCAGGCGGCGTCTATTCCGAGGCGGACGTCGTACTCCTTGGGGAGATTATCGCGTACTTCCTTATACTTTTCCGGGTTGCATATTACAACCCTTTTTGCCTTGAATTCCAGAGCCTGCTGCACAAGCAGTGCGGCATTGCTCCCGGCCGACAGCATGTATACGCCAAAACGGTCCGGATGCTGCCGTATCACATCCAGCGTCTGAGTTCCTATGGACCCGGTAGAGCCCAGTATGGCAACTTGTTTCATATCAGAACTTTATATACTGAACCGGATCTACCGGTGCACCTGAGTACCAGAGCTCGAAGTGCAGGTGGTCTCCCCTTGTGAGGGATTCCGACGATGCCAGCATGCCTATGGCCGTTCCGGCTTTCACCGGCTCTCCGCTCCGGCGGAGGAGTTTCTGGTTGTTCTTGTAGATGGAAACTATGTCTCCGCTGTGCTGGATGGCTATGGTGTAGCCGGAATCGTCCTCCCAGCCGGTGAAGATGACGGTGCCGTCAAGGACTGCGGAAACGGTGGATCCGGCAGGTGCCGTTACGTCTATCCAGGGGTGGATGGATGTCTCGTACCCCATGGAGACCACGCCCTTGATGGGGGTGAAGAAGGACACCGCCTCTATTGGCAGCTTCTTCTGGGACGATGATGCCGATACCCCAAACTGCTCCTGTTCCACGACATCGGCCCTGAGGAGGGAATCCCGGAGGGCCAGGAAGGCGGAATCCGATGCTCTGCGCTGCTCCGTGCGGCTTCCAAGGATGAGGCTGTCCAGGCGGATGGGGTCCTCTCCGGAGATTACCCTGCGGAGGTTCTCCGCATACAGTTCCCATTGCAGGATACGGGTCTGGAGTGAATCTATCCTGAGGGAGTTCTGGACGGCCTGCCTGCGGCTCCGGGCGTCCGGATATCCGGGGATGAAGGTGCGTATGGGCGTGAAAGCTATTATGCAGAAGATGAGCACCAGGACAAGTATGCCCGTGGAAACGGCCGCCCATATGAACTGGGGCTTTGTGAAGCGCAGGCTCCACAGCCTCTCGTGGGACTGGGCGTCCTGTAGGGAAAGGCGGTAATTCCGGGTTTTCTTATCTTTCTTTTCCATAAATAATTCGTAACTTTGCGCCCTGTATGGACAGGTTCATAGGCATAGACTACGGAAAGGCAAGGACAGGGATTGCGGTAAGCGACCCTCTGGGCATCTTTGCCCAGGCCCTTGACACTGTTCATTCTACAAAGATAATAGATTATCTTAAAACTTACGCCCAAAAAGAGACAATCTGCGGCTTTGTTGTAGGATATCCCGTGAATATGGACGGCCGTCCGTCGGAGGCCCAGGCCCACGTGGACGCCTTCCTGCCGCAGTTAAAGGCCGCTTTTCCGGGCGTTCCCGTCACCCTTGAGGACGAGCGCTTCACTTCCGTCCTTGCCCACCGGGCAATGATAGACGGCGGCATGAAGGCCAGCCGCCGCAGGGACAAGAAAGAAGTAGACCGCATAAGCGCCGCAATAATCCTCCAGAGCTATCTGGACCGTACCGCAAACACTAGATAAGATGATAAAGCCCATATACCTTTACGGAGCCGAAGTTCTCCGAAAAACAGCAGAACCTGCAGACCTCTCTGACAAGGAGGGGATTGCAGCTCTTGTCCAGGACCTCAAGGACACCCTCAAGGTGGCCGACGGCTGCGGCCTTGCCGCGCCGCAGATTGGCGTCAGCAAGAGAGTGGTTATAGTGGATGGAGACGTGGTCTCAGACGTTTACGACTACCTCAAGGGCTTCCGCCGCACCATAATCAATCCGGAAATCCTGGAGGAGAGCGATGAAAAGGTCACCTATTCGGAAGGCTGCCTGTCCATCCCCGGCATCTACTGCGACATAGTCCGTCCCAAAGTAATCACCGTGAAGTATTACGATGAGGATCTGAAGGAAGTTACCGAGACCTTCGACAACTTTGCCTCCCGCATGATCCAGCACGAGCTCTCCCACCTAGACGGAGACCTCTTCACGGACCACGCCGCGCCCATCCGCCGCAAGATGATATCGTCCAAGTTGCAGGGGATAGTGAAGGGGAAAGTGCATCCGCACTATAATTCCAAGCTTAAATAGCCTTCCAGGCGTTTTTGACGTCTTCCCAGTTGTAATAGGGGCCGCCTTCCAGACCAAGGAGAGTGGCCTCTCTTTCGTTGATGAAGAACTTCACAAGGACGTTGTCGGACTTGTTCTTCAGGAATACCATCTGGAGGTTTCCGGCGAAGGGGCTGTAGAGCCAGCCGGGCCAATCGTTATAGGCTTCCTCTGCGGTGAGGCGCTCGCCGATTCCCTTGATGCCAATCCTTGAGCAGATGGCAAGGAGCTGATAGTCGTGGCCGAAGCGGAGGTCTACGTTTACGGGGCCGCCGGCGATGGCTTCATCGGCTTTGGCGATGATATCGTCAACAAGATTCTCCACCTCAGGAACGGCCATACGCCTGTCGCCGAACTGGGCGCTGTTGCACTGGCGGAGGAAGAGGTTGAGGGATACGAGTTTGCAGTAGTGGTTGAGGTCTTCCGGATTGAAGTCCTGGAAGAGGTGGGTGTCAAGGTCGAAGGATGCGCAGATGACGGCGATTTCCAGAGTCTCCTCTGCCGCGTCTGCAATTGCGCCAACCACCTCGCGGGCCTGGTCCATGTCCAGGAAAATGCGGGTGCCGAACCAGACGGAGTCTACCTGGCGCTTCTGGGCGTACTCTCCAATTACGGCGTAGGCTTCCTTCTTGAGGTCATCCGGATCTCCGCTGGAGCAGTATTTCATGAATTCCTCACCGGTGTCCCAGCTAATGTCCAGGCTGTTGTCCAAGGCAAGGAGTTCCCCGGTGAATGCAGCCATACTGATGAGGCAGCGGGGAACAACGCTGGAAACGGCGCGGACTTTTTCGCCTTCCCTGCGGAAAACACTCCTGTACTTAAGGTACATTCTTTGGGCAATTGCCCTGTGCTCACGTGCTCCGCGGGGAGTGAGGCGGCCGTTCATGTGGTTGTGGAGTTCAATCACGGACTTTGTGGTCTCATAGGCCTTCTCTCCTTCTTCCGTGAGGATTCCGGCTTCGTGGGCTTTGGTGTACTTGTCCAGTATGCGCCCATAGGTGCGGCCTTCCCAGTTGCTGCGGGAGCCGTGACGGCCGTAGTGGCTTATGTAGAAAGGCCTGTAACCGGAGGGAATGGGAGTCTCCGGAACGTGGAAGTATTCGTATGGATTGGTATTGACGCCAGTGCGGTTAAAGTTGTCCTCTATGCTGTCCGGAAGAGGTTGAAAACTGCTGCTGGTTTTGGTCGCACAGGCAGAAAACGTCATCGCAGCGATGACGGATAGAATAAGTATTCTTTTCATGTTTTAAATTATACTTTTCAGTATTGTGTTACACCTACAAGCCGCAAGGTAGTAAAAAAAATTGTAATTATTGCAAAGAATGTAAAAAAAGACTCTCCCGAAAGCACGGAAGAGTCTTTTTTACAAGTGTGTGAGACTAGGTAATTACCTTTCGTTGGCGGGAATACCGCTGACGTTGGTTTCGTCCATAGGGATCTGATACTGGATGTAAGGATAGGTATAGGGAATTACCTCAGCCTTGGCAAAGCTGGGATAGTTGCGGTCAATATCTATCTTGTTACGCAGGAGATCGTGAAGACGGAGACCTTCGTAGTAGAATTCCATACGACGCTCGTCCAGGACTGCCTCCAGGGCGGTGGGATAACCACGTCCCGCAAGGTTGGCTGCACTCATCTGGGCGGTTCCGGTGAGGCCGGCACGGGTGCGGATTGCATTTACATCTGCCAGGGCTTTCTCAGTTTCTCCCTTATGAGCATAAGCTTCTGCACGGTTAAGTATAACTTCGGCATAGCGTAGCATAATGAACGAGGAAGAGATAGGATAAGTGAGTCTGGTGTCGTGACTGAACTTTTCGCTGAACCAGCAGAGGAACTGACCGCCGGCACCACGGATGCTGCCGCCGCTACCGTCCCAGATGGCAATGGGGTTGTCATCCTTGTCCAGGGTGACGCCTGCAGTGGCGGGAATTACGCGGCGCACATAGCAGCGCGTATTCTTGCCGTCGTTGAGGATATAACCAGGGAAATCGTTGCAATACTTGCTGGCCGTGTTGTCCGGGATGGCCTTGAGGGTCTTTCCATTATAAGGGAAAGAATAGGTGCCGTCTCCATTATCGGTTACGCATGAGGTTATTGTGCCAACCTCGTAAATGGGTTTACCGTTCTTGTCAACCGCATCGTTACCTCCTTCATCTTTTGCGCGGACGAAAGTGATGTTAGGATAGGCAATGACAGGCTTGAGGGCGCCGTCTTCCAACTCTGCCCAGTAAATAAGCAGGCCGGGTTTGGAAGCGTGCAGGCGGATGATGTCCGTATAACGTTTGTCTTTGCCGGGGAAGCGCTCGAACAGGTCCTGGAGAGGGTCGGCTACGTAGAGCTCGCCCCAACCAGTGTTCTGGGTGCCGTCGGGGGAGTCATACATACTGGCCAGGTTGCCCTTGGGCGGCATTCTTGCAATGTCGTTGTCGGTGATATCAACGCACCAGATAACCTCCTTGTTAGAGGGAGCTGTAGAATAAAGGGTGGTTAATTCGTTTTCCAGATGGCTGCCGGGATTGTCCCCAAGGATGGCGGAACACTGCTCTATGCAAGCATCCCAATCACCTTTATATAAATAGAGACGGCCAAGGAGGGCGTGTGCAGCTTCTTTGCTGGCGTAACCGTTGTCTCCTTTGTTCCTCCTGTTTGCCGGATCCATAAGGCGGATGGCTTCCTTGAGGTCGTCCTCTATGTACTGATAGCACTCTGCCACCGTGGAACGCTTGGTTTCCGAATAGTCGGTTCCCATGCGCATAACCACACCGGGGCTGGCGCCGTCGTCAAAGCTATAAGGCTTGGCAAAGAGGGTACAAAGGGTGAAGTGGAAGAAAGCGCGGAGGAAGTAGTTCTCTCCCTTAAGTTGTTTACTTTGAGGGGTGTCCTCAGTGAGGCCGCTGATATTTGAGTTAGCAGCGTAAAGCATCTTATAGCAGATGAACCACATGAAGGAGTTATTGGCGTCGTTGGCAGCGTCAATATACTGGGCCGCTTTCCAGAACGGGTCCGTACTGGTGTTGGAGTAGCAGATATTGTCCGCTTTCAGCTCATTCAGCAGGAAATACTGACGGACGAAGGAGTTGTTCTGGCTATTCTGATAAGTGGACATTTCCTTCATCATGGCATAGATGCCATCCGTTGTGTAAACAGCAGCGGCAGGGTTGGTGGCGAGAGCTGCACCGGACAGGGCATCGGACTCCACCAAGTCAAGATTGATACATCCCGTAAGGAGAAGGGGAAGGAATATAATCGTTGAAAGTATCTTTTTCATGGCTTCAGCGTATTAGAATTTAAAGTCGATACCGAAGACGAAGGATCTGGGCACGGGATAATTGTCATTGAACAGACCGGCAAGTGACCATGAAGTGCCTTCCAGGCGTACCTCAGGGTCTGCTCCGGAGAACTTGGTGAAGGTATAGACGTTGTCTGCCGTGAAGTAGATACGGCCACCTTTCACATAGTCCCACAGGATGGGCTTGTCAATGTTGTAAGCAAGAGTGATGTTCTTGATGCGGAGGAAACTGCCGTCTTCAAGGTAACGGGTGGATATTCCGTTACTGGACTTTTTGTTAGCTCCCTTTGGATTGGGGTGGGTAGCGATTTCCCATGTGCTTTCGTCCTCAGGATCCCAGCGAACCCAACCAAGTCCGTTCTTGAGACTCATCATATTGTAGTCCGTATAGGCGTCATCGGCGTCGATTGTATTACGGGCCATGTTGTAAATCTTGTTGCCTACCACAAAGTGGAAGTTGGTTCCCAGGCTCCAGTTCTTCCATTTAAGGTTGGAAGTGATACCGCCGGTGAACGCAGGAGTTGCAGAGCCTACCATACGGTAATCTGCCTTGCTGTAATTGTTGGTGGTTTCCCTGTTGCCGGTATAGACGGGCCAGGCGGTTACCTCAGTGCTCTTTTCGGTAGTGGGGTTTCCACGGTCGTCCAGCACATAGTAGAGCGGGAAGCCGTCTTCGTCCTCTTCCTTTTCGTATGACCACCACTGAGGCTCACCATTTTCCGGATTAACGCCAGCCCATTCAGGCATGTACCAGGTGTAAATGTCGTAGCCCTGGGCAACTATCTGCTCTACGGCAGGGGTGCCGGTGCTGCGGAAGAATGCGCCATTGGGCAGATACTTGACGGTGTTGCGGTTGAAACCAATGTTGAGGCCGATGTTCAGCCTGAGGTCCTTGGTCTTGATGATGTCATCGTCTACGGCAAGCTCGATACCCTTATTGTTGATGGTACCAATGTTGGCGGTATAGCTGGAGAAGCCGGAAGAAAGGGCCTGAGGCACGTCAAGCAGAAGGTTCTTATTGTCCGTGTTGTAAAGGTCCAGGGAGAAGTTCACACGGTCAAACATGCGGGCTTCCAGACCCAGGCTGGCCATGTGGGCTGACTCCCAGCCAAGATAATCGTTAGCCATTCTCTCTGCCACGGCAACCACTTTGTCGTTATAGGTTAGGCCGGTAGAGTAGGCGTCCTGATAGAGGAAAGGTGAAATGTCAGAGTTACCTGTTACACCGTATCCCACGCGTAGTTTGAGGAGATCGAACCAAGGCATGTTGCTCATGAAGTCTTCCTTGCTGATGATCCATGCTGCGGATACGCCGGGGAAGAAACCACCGCGGGCCTTGGGGGCGAACTTGTAGGTGCGGTCGTAACGGAGGGAGGCAGTGGCTATGTACTTCTCAAGATATGAATACTGTGCCTGTGCAAGCACTGCCCATGCGGCGGAGTGGTAATCGTTACCAGAAACTCCTGTAGGAATAGCACTGTTGAGGGCCTGCATACCGGTAAGCATATTACCGCCGGATGCGCCGATGCTCTGGGTAAAGCCCCAGCCGACTTCGTATCCCACGATACCGTTGATGGAGTGGGCGTCAACGTTCTTGTGGTACTTGAGCAGTTCCGTGAGGCCTACGCTCCAGCTGCTTCCGCTGCTCTGGGACAGGGAGCCGATGTCCTTGACACCGGTAATGTTGGTGCGGCTGTCCAGATAAGTCTTGCTGTTCCAGTTGGAGGAAGCCAGGCGGTTGTTGCTGGTGAAAGTGAGGTTGTCGTTGATGTTCCAGACCAGCTGGACATCGGCTACGATGTCTTCGCTCCAGCTCTGGGCGCTGTTGTAAAGCAGGGTGTGGAAGGGGTTGTACTGCTCTTTTCCATACCATACCTTACCGGCTGCTTCGGGCATGCCGATGGGGATGGGGTTGCCATCTTCGTCATACGGGTTGTCCCAAGGCATTCCGTTGTATGCGGTTGCGATATCCTTCCAGTCTGTGTATGAAGTGCTGTGACTGCGGTTATAGCCCAGGCGGGTATTCAGCGTGACCTTTTCTCCGATAGGTGCGGAGAGGTTAACACGGGCGGAGTTGCGGTCGAAGGCTGTGCCAATCATGGAACCCTGCTCGTCGTAATGGTCTAAACTGGCAAAGTAGTTAACGCGTCCGGAAATGCCGGCGATGGAAGCGTAGTAGTCCTGAACGACTGCTTTCTTGAAGATGCTTCCGTACCAGTCGAAATCCTTTTCAAGAAGGCTTTCAGGGCGCTGGCTCTTGAACTGGGACTTGCCCATTATCATACGCTGGGTCTCATAAAGCTCCTCGCTGTCCATGGGGTGGAAACGTCCGGTAAGAGCCTGTTTGATACCTGCGCTGGCCTTGAAGTTCACTTCCGTGCGGCTGCGGTCCTTACCCTGCTTGGTGGTGACCACAATGACGCCGCCTGCTGCGGAAGCACCGTACAGAGCGGTTGCGGAAGCGTCCTTAAGGATGGTGACGGTTTCTACATCGTTGGGGTTGAAGGTGCCGCCGGCGATGCCGTCCACAACATAAAGGGGATCTGCGCTTGCAGATATTGAACCGGTACCGCGGATACGGATTTGGGCTGCTTCACCGGGCTGTCCGCTGGCGTTCATAACCACAACGCCGGCGGCCTTACCTTGGATCATGTTACCAAGGTCAGGGGTGGAGTTGTCCACGAGTTCCTCACTGCGGAGTGAAACTACGGAGCTGGAGAGTTCGTTCTTTTTCTGGGAGGTGTAACCCATGACCACGACCTCGTCCAGGAAATTGGTGTCTTCGCTCATGACGACATCAATGACACTCCTGCCGTTTACCTTTTCAACCACGTCTGAGTAGCCCAGGAGGCTGAAGGTGATGGTGGCGTCTTTTCCGGCCTTGACGGCATAAGCACCGTCCAGGTCCGTGACTGCGCCACCTCCGGTGGAGACAATCACTCCTACGCCGATCAGGGGCTCACCCGTGGCGGCGTCTTTTACCGAGCCGGTGACGGTGCCCTGAGCAAAGGCGGCCACCGTTACGAGGCTCAGAAGGATGATGGAAAACAGTTTTTTCATTGTATTTAAAGTTGGTTAGTTGGATAATTTGCGGTATTGAAACAAATCGAAATGCAAGATAACAAAAATATTTGTTATTTTTGCTAAAGTTTGTGTCGAAAGTGTTATGAAACGTTTCATTTTGTGTCTTTTACCGTTTTTTTTCGCCGCCTGCGCCTGTACGGATAATTCCAAGAATCAGGAGGACCCCGTTCTGGACGAGTCGGATTTTGAGGACTATTCTTCTATGCAGGTGAGCTCGGAGATTACGGATGTACAGCCAATGACCGGCATTGTCTTATGGTCGGACTCCAGTGCTGCAAGCAAGGATTGGGTCACCATGGAGTTTGCGTATATGTTGTACAACGACGTTTGCAAGGAAAAGGACGTATTTGACTGGACCCCCATGGAGAATCTCCTGAACAAGGCCAAGTCCCGCGGGCATCAGGTGGTGGTCCGTTTCAGGTATACATATCCTGGAAAGAGTTGTTCCGCTCCTGACTATATCAAGGAGCTTGACGATTATGAGGTAAAATGGGCGAAGAGTGAAGGTCGCAACACGGAATTCCCAGACTGGCGTTGTAAGGAGCTTCAGCGTTTTCATATGGAATTCCATAAGAGGTTTGCAGAAAAGTACGACAACGATCCCCGCCTTGCTTTCCTGGAAACCGGTTTCGGGCTCTGGGCAGAGTATCATATCTACGACGGCCTGTTCATTATGGGCCAGACTTTCCCCTCCATGGACTTTCAGTCTGAATTCCTTACTGCCATGGATGGCTGGTTCAAAAACACCCCCTGGTGCATCTCCATAGACGCCGCGGACTCCAAGTACGGTCCCTTCCACAAGGATCCAAATCTGCTGAACCTTGGCTTCGGAAATTTTGACGATTCCTTCATGTGTGAGGACCATGACGGCTATAACTACCAGAGCTGGGCTTTCTTTGGCAAGGACCGTTACAAGAGGGCGCCGCTTGGCGGAGAGTTCAGTTATTATGAATCCTATGACCAGAAGCACTGCCTGGACAAGGCCGGAATGTACGGCCGCAAGTTTGAGGACGAGGTGGCCAAGTTCCACATGACATTCATCATAGGCAACGACCAGCCCGGCAAACAGACGGATGCCCGCATCAAAGAGGCGTGCATGTCAATGGGTTACCGCTTCCAGGTGGATGGTTTCCGCATGAAGCCCGGAACCGGCGCAGCAGTTAAGATTTCCAACGTTGGAGTGGCTCCCATCTACCGAGACGCCTATGTGGCCGTTGGTGGAAAGAGGGGGGAGTATTCCCTGAAGAATCTCATGCCGGGTGAATCCCGCTGGATAAAAATAGACTCTCCCGAAATCTCGGAAGAGTCAAAGATTACAATCGAGTGCGACCACCTGGTCTCCGGTCAGAAGATCCAGTTCCAGGCGGACCTCAAGTAGGGCTATTCTCTTGAGAAAATAAGGACGCAGCTTATTGCGGCAACCATTCCGCACACCTGCCAGATGGTGGGGAGTGCGTTCATGTGTGCGATGAGCAACAGGACGATTGACAGCAGGCAGCAGATAACCGGTGAACAGGCATCGGCCATGGGGGCTATCACCATAGCCTTGCCGTAGCGGTTTGCGTATACCAGAGTGAACGCGCCCACTGCGTTGAGGATCTGGACGAAGAAAACCTTTGTGGGAACGGCCCAACCATATGCGGTGAGCTCCGCCGGGGATTTCAGAAGGAAAGCCACGGGAATCAGCACCACTGCCGCAATTGCCATATACACAAAGACGCTCTCCGCATCCGGAGTGTGGTTGTTGGCGAGCTTCATCACAAAGGCCTGGATGCCCCAGCAGATGAAAACCACTGCTGCCAGCAGAATCCAGATCCATCCGTGGGCGCTGCCCTCGGTGTCACTGGGGATTGCAAAGCAGATAATTGCCACAAATGCCAGTACGATACCCATGATGCCCAGTTTTGACACCTTCTCCTTGAGGATGGTGGCCGAAAGGAGCACCGTGACGATTGGTGCCACGGAAATCATTGGCATAACAAGGTATGAAGGAGCATACTTGAGGGCAAGGAAAAGGACCAGCTGTCCGCCGGCGCCAAGAAGACCCACGCCCATGCTCAGGGCAACGGTCTTGGGCCTCACGTCCAGTTTGAACTTGATATTGGCCAGTGCAAACAGAGCGCAGGGTATCATGGAAATAGCCCATATCACATAGACCATTTCAGATGAAAAATCCTTGGGAATACCCAGATACAGCTCTCCCAGGGTAGGATCGGAGAACGTCATCCATACGCCCCACGTTACCATTGTAATAATGGCGTAGAGCAACCAGTTATGTTTTTTCTCTTTCATATTACTTGACAAATGATGCTATAAGTTGTCCCCATTCTGCGTTTTCGCGGATGCCGGTGAACTTGTCTGACCCCGGGCCCCAGGCATATACGGGAACGGCTATGCCATTGTGGCTTTCGTTGGCGAAGTTTACTCCAATGCGGCCTTCTTCCAGATTGCCGTCCAGAAGCGTGAGTGCGCCGGTGTTGTGGTCTGCGGTTACAACCACCAGGGTGTGACCGTCTTTGGCTGCCCATTCTAGCACGTCGCCTATGGTGCGGTCAAAGTCAAGGAGCTCTTCCATGGCTTTCTCTATGTTGTTTCCGTGCAGCCAGTCGTCTATGCAGGAGCCTTCAAGCATCATTACGAAGCCTTTGTCTCCGCTTTCCTTTGACAGGATGTCAAGGCCGCGGCTCACGGTGTGGCGGTAAAGGTCTCCGCGCTCCATGGCAACGGGAAGGTTGTCCGGAGAAAGGATACCGATTACGGGGAGGGGAGCGCTCATGAGCTCGTCTTCCGTAAGGGCTACGTTGTAGCCGGCTGCCGCCATCTCCTTAATGATATTGCGGCCGTCGGTGCGTTTTACGTCAGTAAACCAGTCCGTGCCGCCGCCGGCAAGGTAGTCCACTCCGCATTCAACGTAGTCTGCAATGAGGTCTTCCTGGTTGTAGCGGTACTCGTTGTGGCAGGCGAAGTCGCAGGGGGTGGCATCGGCAAAATGGCAAGTGACGGCAATGCCGGTCTTCTTTCCAAGCTGCTGTGCCTTAACAAGGACAGACGCGAGGTCTGTGCTGTCCTTTGCCGTTCCAACATGGCTGTAGGCGGTTTTTACACCTGCGGCCAGGGCGGTTCCGCCGGCACCTGAATCCGTAATGAGTTCATTGGTGCAGTAAGTACGGGAGAGGCCGATGTAGGGGAAGTTGTCGAAGTTGAGTTTTCCCTTGTTGAGCACCCATGCGCAACTAACTTGCTCCAGACCCATGCCGTCGCCTATCATGATGATGACGTTCTTCACCTCGTTGGTCACAGGAGGCATCTGAACGTTCACTATGTCATAGGTGTGGGGAGTGGTGTAGTACTGCAGCTGGACTTCCTTTTCCTTGCAGGAGAAGAGAAGGAGTGCTGCGGCTGTGATAATCAGCGTTTTTTTCATGGTTTATTAGTGTTTCGCTACGCAGTACAAAAATAATAAAAAATCCTGGTGGAGCAATCCGCTCCGCCAGGATTTAGTTTCGAGTATTTTCGTTTGCTTACTGAAGCTCAACTGCCATCATGGGGCAAAGGGCGCCTTCGTCTCCCTGAGGGAGGAGGCCGTTATCTACCCAGGACTCGCCTTCGTAAAGGAGGATACCAACAGTGATCTTCTTGACCATGCCTTCGAACACGGCACGCTCAACAGCAACCTCAACCTTTGCGATACCGTTCTCCACTACGCCTGCGCTGGTGGCGAAGCCTGATTCCTCAGTACGTTCCTGGTAAGGAGCGTCGATGTCGTCGGATTCATCGGGATCGTCCCAACCGTCAGCGCCGTCCGGGCCGATGAACTTGTACAGAGCCATGTCGGCCATATCCTTGACAGCGGTAGCGCTGGCCAGGAAACCGGCTTCACTCTCAATAAGATACTCCCAACCTGCATCTTCCCAGAGGTAGGTGCTTGCGCCGGTTTCGTCTTTACCGTCGGTGTTGAGGAAGAAATCAAACGGAGACATTGCCTGACCGTCTTCGAGCTCCTGCTCAAAATAAATGTAGAGCTTGTTTTCGTCCGAGGTAACCTTGAGAGCGAGTACGCTCACCTTTTCAGCACCGTCAGGGAGATAGCATTCAAACACCTTGGGGGCGTCTGCCCAGTCCTTGAACTGACCGTCGATGGTGATGAGGGCGTTGTCCTCAACCTCTTCCTCCTGGTTTTCTTTATTCTTATCCTTATCCTTGTTGTCAGGCTTGTTGTTGTCCTGGCAGGATAAAAGCACGAGGGCAGCCATGAGGCAGGAGCCCAGAACCATGAATACCTTTTTCATAATAAGGTAAGTTATAGGTTATTTCACTTTTGCCATTTCTTCGCCCTGTTCAGGGGAAAGACCGGAGAGGTCTCCGCCGAGCCAGAGTTCAGAGCCTTCGGAAGTATCTACGTAGGTGTCGGTAATGGCGATACCATAATAGAGAATCTTACCGCTGAAGAGCTCGTTTGCAGTACGATCGATAGAGATTTCAGCCTTGTAGATGCCGTCCACGATCTTGGACTTGCCGTTAACGCCGGTATACCAATGAGTGACGGAAGCGTTTCCGTTGGTCATCAGCCAAATCTCATAGAGCACATCGTATGCTGCGCCGCTTTCGCCGCCCCAGTAGCTGACAGTACCTGCGCCGTCACCGCCGCATTCAAGATAGAGATGAAGATAATTTGCGTAGGCAACTTTGTCGGTTTCCATAGCAGAAGCATCTGCCTCGAAGTAGAAATAGAGCTTATTGTCATCTACCTGGGTCTTGGAGAGAAGAATTACATCCTGGCCTGTTACAGGAGCGATGTCTTTCCACTCGTCGAACTTGCCGTCAATGGCCAGCTTGACTTCTTCCTGCTGCTGAGTACCACCATTCTCACCTTCATTGTTTTCCTTGTTTTCCTTGTCTTTAGGAGTAGGATTGTCTTTCTCCTCGCAGGAAATGAAAGTGAAGGCAGCGACAGCTGCTACGAACATGAGTTTTGCAATCTTTTTCATATTGATATTAGTTAAGTTTATGAATTATCCGTCTTTTACAAGATGCAAAGTTATCTAAAAACGTTCATATTAGCAGCGTTTTATGGTGAAATAATGTTTCGATTAGTTTCGTTTCGAAACCCGACGTTTCAAAGTGCAAGTGAATACGGAACCTCTACACGACCATCGGATCCCACAACAAAGTAGATAGGGGTAAGCCTTGGGTCAAATACTGCGGAGGCGTTTTCCGGAGTAAGGTACTCCCATCCGGGGACCGTGGGAACAGGACCGTAGCCACAGCCTACGGCCACGTGACGGAGGCCGATCCACCGCTGGTCACCACCTAACTTTTCCAGGGCCTCGCGGCAGGAGGAGCAACTGAGGTCAAGGACCAGGACAAGGGTTCTTTCCCGTATAGAAACGCCTGGTACCGTGGCCTTTGCACCCTTCTGGTTGAATTGGATCCAGTCACTCTGACGGAGGAAGTTCTGGTACGATCCTTCCGTCATAACCCCGTCTTTAACCATGTGCTCCACGGCCCTTGTGAACAGCTGGGGGCTGCGGCAGGGGGAGAGGAGGTTGTAGAAGGCTCCGGCCATCCAGTCTGCATAGATATAGTAGGCAACTTCGTCCTTCTTAAGCTGTTTGAAAAGGCCGTCAAGTGCCGCCAGGCCATCTTTTTCAGGGGCGGCCACGGCAAGTTCCGCAAAGTCTGCGAACTGCCGTTCCGCGGCGTCGATGTCCGAGTAATCTATGCTGTGGGTCTTCCAGAAAGACCTGACCCCCTGCTCATTGCAGGAGGCCAGTATAAGCAGTATCAGTGATAATGCAAGGACTCTTTTACTTGACATAGAAAATGCTGAGGGGGCCTATTGCCTGATATATGAGATCTCTGTCGTCCCAGTCGTAGATAATTCCGCAGGCGAACTGCTCGTCGGAATCCTTCAGGTTCACGATGTCATCCTTCTCAAGTGCAAATTCAACTTTGGCGATGCCGCTGGCTTCCACCTTGGCGGGTTTCCAGTTGTAGGGCCTGGGGCAGTCGTTGTCTCCCGCGCCGGAATCGTCGAAATTCTGCCATCCCCAGAGAGGGAATGCGGCCTCCGCGCCGGAATCCGGCCAATCGTCCTGGCAGATTGTGCCGTTGTAGTTAAAGTCTTCGGTATAGCCGGCTGCGTCCACCTGATCGTTGTCGCCAACGGCTCCAACCTTGGTGGGGCCGATGAGGGTCTGCTCGAAGGCTACGCTGACAAGACCGGTGGAGGGTTTGAAATACATGAAGAACTGGGCGCACATTTCGCAGCCAAGTTCCGGGATTGCGGGGCCGCCGTCTTCGCTCTCGAATGTATAGAAGCCGGTTTTGCCGGAGCCGTCCGGGTCTATGAACAGGTGCATGACCTCACGGAAGGTTTCATCGTCATCGCCGTAATCCACGTCAAGGGCGTCTTCCGTGTAGGAGCTGCCCCAGGTGCCGCAGGCTTCGTTCTGGGGGAGAAGATCGGCCTGGAACTCGATGTAGAAATACACCTTCTCCTTGTCGTTGGTGATTTTGATTACCTGGATGGGATCGTCCTTGGAGTTGCTCTTGGCCATGTCTACGTACTCATTGTCAGCGGCAACCTTCTCCGTGATGGCATCCCAGTCGGCGAAGGAACCGTCCAGTACGATCTCCACCGGATTGGCGGATTCGCCGTTATCCTTTTCGGTATTGTCTTTGGGCTTGCTGGGCTTGTCATTGTCATTACATGCTATGGCAAGCATGGAACCTGCCATCAGCAGAACGGCAAAACGGATGATGCTCTTTTTCATGGTTAGATCTGAATAGGTTATAAAACTAATAGTTTATTGTAGCCGGTCTGCTTGTCCCAGACGTTGTTATTGGCAAGGGCTGCGCTATATTCCACGCGGTCCGGGAGAAGAGGGTCTGCCAGGTGCAGGTACAGGGTGCCCTTTGCAGAAGGCAGATTGAAGGTGGTTTCTATCCTGTGGGTTCCAGGATGCCATGTACGGGGATCGCTGCCCAGGTCCATGACGGTCTTTTTTCCGTCATCGGCCACCCATACCAGTTTGGCGTCGCGGGGGTTCTGGAAGGCGGAGAAGCCGTCGTTGCGGAGATACAGTACCAGGCGGAAGGGCTCTCCTGCGGCGGGCTCCGGAGTATGGAGCAGTTTTTCCATGACTATGCGGTAGCCCAGACGGCGCTTCACTTCATCGTAGCAGCCTCCGGTCTTCCATTTGCTGAGGACCTTGGTATTATAACTTATATTAAGGTATGTCCAGTGATAGTCTTCCATATTATTGATGGAAGCCGTGCAGTTGCAGAAATCTTTTCCGTCAGTGTCCTGCTGTACGGCGCAGGTTTCTCCGCCCATGAATGTGTAACGCGTATCTCCTTTCCAGAAAGTGCGGGACGTGGAAGCGGCGTAGGTGCCCCAGTCATCGGCCGATGACATGAAGCAGTCGTTGAACCCGCCTATGCGGGAAAGGACGGAGCCGCTGTGACCCGTTGCTGCGGTGAGGGTATCCTTGTAGCTGATGCCGTACATCTTCATCTTGAAGTCCGGGGTTCGGACTGCAACCTGACGGGACTGGGGGAGGGCGTCCAGCATGGCCTCAAGCACGCGGCGGCGGGGCTGATAGTCTTCATAAGAGGCGGGATTCATCCCAAAATGGTCCGTGTAATACCACTCTCCCCAGACGCCCACGTAACCGGCCTGGAACACCATTATAACGTCTTCGTTGGCCTGGAGGATGGGTTTTACCTGCTCTATGTGACGCATCACCCATTTCTCCTCAGGATCCCAGGGTTTGTTTGACTCGGATTCATTCTGTTTGTAGCAGAAGCGGAGGACGCACTTGGCGCCTCCATCGCGGAGTCCGTCCATGTCTTTCTGGATATTGGCGAGAACACTCTCAGGAATATCCTTGGACATATACTTGGGCAGGACATACTGCAGGTAAAGGATGGTGTGACCTTGCTGCCGCTTGCTCTTGACTGCGCTTGCCGTGATGCTGTTGGAGGAGCCGCTGAGGTCGTACGGATAGTAGAACCCGCGTTCCGGGTTGATGACGTCTCCGCTCAACTCCGTAAAGGTGACAGCCACAAGACCATCTTCCTGATAGTCTGTGTTCTGATGCTCCTGGCCCTGTTGTTCCTGCCCTTGCTGTTCTTGGCCCTGTTCCTGACCCTGTTGCTCCTCACCCTGCTGCTCCTGACCTTGCTCTTCTTCTTTTTGTTCCTGCGTATCCGACTCCGTTGGGCCGGAAATCTGAAAAACCGGGGTGCCGAAACAGCCTGATAAGACAGGCACGGTGCAAAGGATAATGGTTATCAGAATGCTGTTGAGTCTTTTCATTGGTGTGGGGATTATGCGATTATGCAAAATTAAGAATCTTTGGCCATTTTTCAAAACAGGCGCACGGACAGGTCATTTTCCGGCGTACCACTCCTTGAGTGTTTGGAATGCAGCCTTTTTCTCTCCCTTTTCAGAGACCAGGCCCTTGCGGTTATAGTCGTCCTGTATGCCGGTAAGGGCACGTTTTGGACTGCGGAAATCCTTGAGTATCCAGGGTGCGGTGCCCGCAAGCTGAGGGCCTATCCTGTCCAGCATAGCCAGGTTCAGCGTATACAGCCTCTGCTGATATTCTTCGGTAAAGCGCCAGTCGTCCGGACCGTGGTATCCGTATTTAGCTCCACCGCCAAACTCGGTTACAATTACGGGTTTGTCCAGGGAGAATGTCCAGGACACATGGTTGCATTTTTCCGGGGTGCCGTCGTACCAGCCAACGTACTGGTTGAAACTTCCCACATCGGCCTTTTCAAACAGTTCGGCGTCATTGATGGTTGCCAGTGAATCAGTGAGATAAGCCTTTTCCATAGCGGCGGCAACAAGGCGGCTTCCGTCCAGCTCACGCGCCTTGTCCATAAGCCCGTAGAGGAACTCCTTCCGGCCCGGAGCGCCCACGGGGGTTTCGTTTGCGACGCTCCAGATTATTATGTTGCAGCGGTTATGGTCACGGCCTATATTGTCTTCCAGTTGGGCGCAGGCGTTGGCGTAAGTGACGGGATTGGTCCAGTCTATGGTCCAGTATACGGGGATCTCTGACCAGACCATGATTCCCATCTGTTCCGCTGTCCGGATCATATCCTCGTTGTGAGGGTAGTGGGCAAGGCGCACGAAGTTGCATCCAAGTTCCTTTGCCCAGTTAAGGGTTGTACGGGCGTCATCGGCCCCTGATGCCCTACCGCCACTGCCGGATGGCTTTTCCTCGTGGATGCAGATGCCTTTCAGGAAAACGGGTTTACCGTTGAGGAGTATCTGGTGCCCTGCGGTTTCAATGGTACGGAAACCGATGCTGTCCGTGATACTGTCTGCCGATGAACTGACGCATACCTTGTAGAGCTTGGGGCTTTCCGGACTCCAGCGCTCCGGAGAAGACTTTACGCGGAAACTGCCGTCCGGGGCAACGGGAATAAGCAAATCAAGTTCCGGAATGCTTACGGAGACCGATCCGGGGTCACAGGCCCCGTCAATGGTAACGCTGCCTTTGATATAATCCGGGTCTTCAGGATCCAGGCCGATGGAATAGTCCCGGATGAATGATTCAGGGGTTTCCACCAGGTGGACGCTCCGGGTGATGCCGCCGTAGTTCCACCAGTCGAAGTTTACGGTGGGTACGTTTTCCGGGCGTCGCCGGTTGTCTACTTTCACAATAAGGGAATTGTCCTTTTCCTTTAGTTTTCCCGTCACCTCAAAGCAGAAGGGAGTGAAGCCACCTTCGTGCCGGCCCAGTACCTCTCCGTTAAGGCCTGCTACAGTCTCATAGTTTGCGCCTTCAAAATAGAGGAAATAGCGCTTGCCTTCCTCCGGATTGCAGTCAAATTTCCGCCTGTACCATACAGTGCCCTCATACATGTACAGTTCCGGGCGCTGGGTGTTCCAGTCTCCGGGAACCTGCAGGGTGGGAGCCGCGTCAAAATCGTATTCGATGAGCTGGGTGGGATTGGCATAATAGCTGCGGTCCTTGAACCAGGAGTTCTCTACCTGGATTGGAGTGCGGCGGTAGCTGTAATATCCTGTTTCATAGATGTCTACAAGGGCGTTCCACTGCCCGTCCAAACATATGCCGGTACGGCCAGTGACGTGACCTATCTGGGGGTATGTGCCGGGGTTTATGTCAATGGGCTCCTGCTGCGGTTTCTGCGCGCAGGAAGAAAGGGCTGAAATGGCCAAAAACAGGATGATACTCTTTTTCATATTCCAAATGTACGAAAAAAAACGTAACTTTGAGGTGAACTTCATCACTATGAAAACTATTTAACCAATGAAAAAACCAATAATTGCACTGATGTGCCTGCTGGTTTTGGTAAGTAATTCCTGTAAAAAGCCGGCAGCACAGGAAGATGAGAAGCAGCCGGACGTCCTGGTCCCGGACAATCCTGATTCCGCCTTTGTCTTTGACAAGGTTTTCTGCTATGACTATTCCAACTTTGCAAACCCGGAACGCGGCTTCTACAATCGCCGTGAGGTTACTTTCAAGGAGGACAACAGGCCCACTCCTCCATCGGCCCAGAGTATGCTGAATGCAAGGACCAAGAGCAAGGCCACCCTTACCCAGTTCCTGGTGTACCTCACCCAGTTCGTAGACAGCCCCACCATCCCGGATTATGTGCTGGACTATCTCCGGGAGAGCTTCCAGAACCACCGTGAGGCCGGCGTTAAGGCGGTACTCAGGGTTGGGTACGGTCCATGGCCGCCGGATGCAACAGTGGATATCTGTGAAAAGCACATCGCCGCCCTGAAGCCCGTGTTCCAGGAGTATCAGGACGTAATCTGGTGCGTGGAGGCAGGCTTTGTGGGCAACTGTGGGGAATGGGCTGGCAGCGAGGTGTTTGGCACTGAGGCCAAGGACAAGGCCCGCCTGGTGCAGGCCCTTCTGGACGCATTCCCGCCAGATATCCAGATTCTTTTGCGCACTCCAAAATACAAAAGGGAAGTGCTCTCGGAGATCTGGGGCAGGAGATACCAGGGAAAAGACAGTGTTACGGTCCAAACCGCCTTTGACGGAAGTCCTAATGCCCGCCTTGGCGGCCATGACGACTGCTATATGGCCAACGGCAACGACGCCGGCACCTTCAACGACAACGCAGACCGCAAGCAGTGGAGGCGGGACTCCCGCTACACCATCCTTGGCGGAGAAACCTGCACCATTGCGGGCTATTATCAGTTCTGCAACTGCTCAGTGGCGCCGGAAAGGATGAAAGCGGAGCACTGGAGCTACCTTAACATAGACTATTCTCAGGACATCCAGAACGTATGGAGGGACGAAGGCTGCTTTGACGAGTTTGTGATTGGAATGGGCTACCGTTATGCCCTGGACGGCATTGCCTTTGACGGAGACTTCAAGGCCGGCAGCAAGGTAAAGATGACCCTGGGGCTTACAAACCACGGTTATGCCTGCCTTATGAGGGAGCGCAAGATGGAGTTTGTACTTGTAAACGACAATAACCCCGCGGACCGTACGGTGTGGGTGTCCACTACAGATCCCCGCAGCTGGCAGGGCGGCGGGCGCAGCTACGTCTGGGAAGAAGTTCTGGAAATGCCCGCAAACCTGGCATCGGACGGGTCCTACACCCTGTACCTGAACCTTCCTGACATCTCACCCAATCTTCATGACAATCCTCTCTTCTCCATACGCTTGGCAAACAAGGGCGTTTGGAATGAAACGCTTGGCATGAACGCCCTGGTGCACCTGTCTGCCGCCCAGAATGCCGGAGACGGGGTGGAAACGGAAGATCTTGACAAACCCCTTGACATAGACTTTGAATGGGAGGTAACGGAATGAAAAAGATTGTGACATCCATGCTTGTCCTGGCCGCACTGGCCGGATGTGGCCGCAACCTTGAAATATCGGCCCCGGAAACCGTAACCGTTTCCATATCGGCAACGGCCGTAGCGCCTGCCGTCAAGGGCACGCTCTCGCAGGACCAGTATTTCTGCTGGAGTCCCGGAGACCGTATACTGGTACAGCTTACAGACGGCAGCTATGCTGTCTTTGAAACTAAGGAAGGAGGCGTATCGGCAAGCTTCACCGGTACCATTCCTTCCAATACGCAGCCCGGCCAATCGGCCTATTATCCAGCAGGCGCCGTAAACGCCGGAGCAGATGGGGTTAGCTTTAAAATCGGCCCCGTCATCTCTTCAGGCCTTTCAGAGGTGCTCATTCCTATGGCCGGCAGGCGCTGGGGCAACGAGCCGTTCAGTTTCCGCGCAGTAACGGGCGCCGTCAAACTTATGGTAGAAAACGTGCCGGATGAGTTTGGAGACAAAGGCAGCATTGTTTTCCAGGCAACCGAGGCCACCAGCGGAAGCTACACCTATGACCCCGCCAAGGGCGCCCTCACCTGGGATGCCGCCAAATATGCATCCAGGGGCAGTTTCTCCGACGGGTCCAAGATCAGCGTCGATGTGGAAGTGACCCGCGGACGCGCCGTAACAGCCTACATTCCACTTCCGGAGAACAGTAATTGGGGCAAGGTGCGGATAAGCCTTCATGACAAAAACGGGAAATCCTACCTTCAGAGGGAAATCCCGGAAGGCACCCTCGTTCCAGTTGAAACAGGCCGGATAACCCGTCTTCCCGCCCTTCAGTTCCCTTCCGACATAGCAAAGGCCCTGGACCCCACAGATGGGGATTTCTCCTTCTGGGACAGCATCCCTGACCTAACGGAAAGCGCCACCTTCACCCCCTGGACCTGGCGCAGCAGCTGGAAGGGAGAAGACGTCTATTCCACGGAAGACTTCAACATAGTTTGCAAGCACATAAAGTTCTATTCAGACGCCAAATACCTCTACGGCTACCTGTACCTGGACACCACCATCCCGCACAACCTTAACGAGAGCCTCCAGCACTTCTACGTGATGATAGACAACGACAACACTACGGAAGGCCAGAGCTTTGGAGGAAACAACATTGCCGAGGTTCCCCGCTACCGCGGATACAACGTAATGCTGTACGGCACCGCCTGTACGGACGGAGTGCCCAAACCCTGGCATCCCGCGCTTTACAACTGCACGGTCGATGCGGGTGCCAGCAACACCAACATCAACGGCAGCGTCGTGAGCGGAGTGGCCGATGCCGGATATGGCGGAGGCAGCTTTGACGGGGACATCCTCCGCTGGGAGTTCATAATAGACAGGGGCAAGACGGAACTCACCGGCCGCACCCACACCAACGTGTGCGTGGCGTTCTGCTCGGGCACCAATTCCCCTTACCTCATTATGCCTTCAATCCACGGTTTTGAACTGGATCTGCAGAATGAATAGACGCTTTTACGCGGTGCTCGCCGTCTTTGCAACGCTTGCAGCATGCAACCCGCAGCTGCATTTCACTCAGGATCAGGACGGGGTATGGACGGTGCCCGAAAGGCAGATGGACCGCTGGGCCGCCGCCATCATCAAGGCCGATGACACTGGCGCCAAAGCCCTCCTGGACCAGGGGTACGGCATGGCCGACAGCCTTACGGCCGGAGACCCCGACGCCCGTACCCTGGAGAGTTTTGCCGCCGCCGTGGCCGGAAGGTTCATGGACTTGGAGTCCCCTTATTACAGCGACCACGCCTGTGAGATGGCCCTGGACCGGGAAGCCCTGTGTGTGAACTGGACTTCATGGGGCAGGCGCAGGACGGACTGGAAGCGGAGCATCCTCAATCTCAATCGTCCAGGCACGCGTGTAAGCGATTTCTGGCTCTCAAAGGGGACCGGCCAGCCGGATACCCTTCTGAGGAAACTCCTTCCAGGAGCGCCTCTCACCGTGCTGTTTATCTATGGTGAAGGCTGCTCCTCATGTGAGCGGATGATTGAGGATATCGGCAAAAGCCGGGTATTCCCAAAACTTCAGGAAGAGGGGAGGACCAGGTTCGTATCCATTTACACCGGAGAGGACGGGGAAGAGTTCAAAGCCCTTGGGGCGCGGCTGCCGGCGTTCTTTGACAACTGGCGTGACAGGGGAAACGTGGTTCTGTACAGCCGTGCCTTTGACACCCGTATGATACCTTCGCTGTATGTCATTGACAAAGATGAGATTGTACTCCTCAGAGGCGGGAAAAAAATCCCTGATATTGAAAGTTTTTTACTATTAAGGGAATAATAGGCCGGTGTTTTTATTATCTTTGTAAAACATTATAACTAAATAGCCAAACTAACCTATGCTATTAAACAAAAAACTGACGGCCTTGCTGTTTACCCTCGCCGTCATTCTGATTGCCATTCCCCTGCAGGGAAGAAACATCAAAGGCCGGGTGCTGGACAACAAGAACCAGCCCGTTGCCGGTGCCGTGGTTATGTATCAGGGCAACGGTGTGCTCACCAACAATGACGGTTCTTTTGAAATAAGCATTCCATCTGCAGGAGGCACAATCGAAGTCTCCTGCCTTGGATACTTAAGCCAGAAGGTGAACGTTTCGCCGGAACGGGACAACATCCTGATCCAGATCCGCGAAGACGCCCTCCAGCTGGAAGGCACTGTGGTTGTGGGTTACGGCACCACCAAGAAAATCAACCTCACCGGAGCCATTTCAACGGTTGAAGCCGAAGACCTTGCTAACCGCACGTCAAATACCCTTACGCACATGATGCAGGGTTCAGTCCCGGGCCTTACCGTTACCACCGGTTCCGGCCAGCCCAACGACAAACCCATAATGAACATCCGCGGTTACACCTCCATCAACTCGGAAAATGCCGGTTTCGCCCAGCCGCTGGTCCTGGTAGATGGAATTGAGGCCGATATCAACCAGGTGAACCCGGACGACGTGGAGACCATCTCCGTCATCAAGGATGCCTCGTCATCGGCCATTTACGGTGCCCGCGCCGCCTTTGGCGTGATTCTCATCGCCACCAAGAGCGGTAAAAGCGATGCCGGCAAACCCCGCGTCCATTACAGCGGCAACATAGGCCTTTCACGTCCTACCACCAGCACGGACTATATCCGTACCGGTTACGACCACGTGAAAATAGTGGACCTGTTCTACAACAACATGAACGGCACCAATTACACAAAATATACGGAGAAGGATATGGAAGAGCTCCTTGCCAGACGCAACGACCTTGTGGAGAATCCTGCCCGTCCCTGGGTGGTCCAGGAAGTGAGGGATGGCAAGCTCAGCTATATCTACTACTGCAATACGGACTGGTACCACGAGATGTTCCAGGACAACAGTCCCACCACCCAGCACAATATCTCCGTGTCCGGCGGTGACGATTCCATCCAGTACTACCTTTCCGGTGGTTACAAGCACCGTGAGGGCACTTACAAGGTCCGCCCGGAAAAGTACGACCGCTATAACGTCCGCGCCAAGATGAACGTGAACGTGAACAAGTGGCTGAGCATAGGCGACAACATGGCTTTCTACGCCTCCAACTACGACTATCCCGGAAACGCCACACCCAGTTACAACTGGTCCTATGCCAGCGTTCACGGCCTGTCCAGTTTCCCGCTCAAGAATCCTGACGGCACTTGGGTCTACAGCACGGTGCTCTCTTCGGTAAACCTTACCAATGGCTGTCACATAGACCTTGGCCAGGACACGAAGGTGAACTGGAAGAAGGAGAGCAACTTCTCCAACACGGCGGATTTAAGCATCCACCCCATAGAGGGGCTGGACATCAGGGCGGATTTCACATACCGCATCAACAACGAGTACGACCGCAACCGCTGGACCACCATGCAGTACTCCAAGTTCCCCAACGAGACAAAGGACGAGACCACAGGCCGCTTTGCAAACCATCTTGAGGAATGGCGCTTCCGCACGGAGTATATGGCTGTAAACGCCTATGCCACATATCAGAAGACTTGGGCCGACGCTCACAATTTCAAGTCCCTTGCCGGTTACAACTATGAGCAGCAGAGCTGGGGCAAACTGTACACGGACGGTAAAGACCTGTCTTCGCAGTACCTGTCGGCCTACGCTCTTATGCCCAGCAGCGTAGGTTCTGTCAAGGACGAGCAGCAGGAATACGCACTGGCCGGTTTCTTCGGACGAGTCAACTATGACTATAAAGGAAAATACCTTGCGGAAATCAGCGGCCGTGCAGACGGATCGTCACGCTTCCCGGCTGAAAAGCGATGGGGATTCTTCCCTTCAGCATCGGCTGGATGGAAATTCACCGACGAGAGTTTCATGGAAGGGGCCAGGGACGTTCTCAACTACGGTAAACTCCGTCTGTCATGGGGCTGGCTTGGCAACCAGAATATAGGCAACTACTATTTTGCCCGTACTATGTCGGTCCAGGATTCCGGATGGCTGATGGAAGACGAGCAGGCCAATCCCAAGATGGCATACGCCAAGGAACCTAGGGGTGCCGCCCTTACCTGGGAGGTTGCCAAACACTATAACCTGGGCCTTGACCTGGGACTGCTGGACAACCGCCTCTCCTTCTCCGGGGAAGCTTACATCCGCAGGACTGTAGGTATGATTACCGGCGCCTTGGTGCTTCCGGCATCCTATGGTACAACGGCGCCGCAGGAGAACTGCGCCAACCTGAGGACAAACGGTGTTGAGCTTTCAATCATATGGAAAGACAGCTTTGCCCTTGCGGGACGTCCGTTCAACTACAGCGTAACGGCTACCTACAATGACTATATTACGGTCATTACCAAATACTCCGGCAACGCTGAGAAGAACCTGCGTCCTCTATATGAAGGTAAAAGGGTTGGCGACCTCTGGGGTTACCGCACCGACGGCCTGTTCCAGACAGACCAGGAAGCCAAGGAGTATACAGACGCGGTCAACTGCAACAAAGTTGGCGAGAACCTTCCGGACGGATGGAAGGCCGGCGACCTCAAGTTCCTGGACCTTAACGGAGACGGAATCATAAACAATGGCTCCGGCACGCTGGACAACCACGGGGACCTTGACATTATAGGTAATACGGAGCCCCGGTACATTTACAGTTTCACCCTTGCCGGTAACTGGAACGGATTTGACATGAGTGCCTTCTTCCAGGGAATCGGCCGGATGGACTGGTATCCGCCGGGAGACAACCGCAATTTCTGGTTCTGCTATGCCCGTGCGGGTTCCACCTGGATCCCCAAGGATTTCATGGACCAGGTCTGGAGTCCGGAGAACCCGGACGCCTACTTCCCCCGTCCCGCTGCGGGTGACGGCAAGATGCTGGGATACCTCACTGCCACCAACGACCGTTATCTCCAGAACATCGGCTACCTGCGTCTCAAGAACCTCACCTTCGGATACTCTCTTCCCAGGAAGATCGTCCAGAAGGCGGGACTCGGCAAAGTCAGGGTATATTTCTCTGGAGAGAACCTCTGGTACTGGTCTCCCATCAAGAAGTACGACAAGTACATAGATCCTGAAAACGCCATGGCCGAAGGTTCAAGCTGGCTTTTCTACTATCCCTGGCAGAAGACCTTCTCACTTGGCATTGACATTGACTTTTAATTCTGCAGCGATATGAAAAAGATATTATTCTATACCGTATGCGTTCTGATGGCAGTTTCCTGCTCTCTTGACCGCGCCCCCCTTGACGAAGAAAGCGTGGACTCCTTCTATAAGGACGAGGCCCAGCTGCAGATGGCAACCAATTACTTTTATGACAAGCTGTTGCCGGGCTATAAGGAAATATATGATGTTAGCATAGCGGACCTGTACTTCTCCAGCGACAAACTGGACAAGCTGCAGCTGGGCGGGAAAAACCGCATCGCCCCGGCAAGTTATGCCAATGACTACCGCTGGAACTGGGGAATACTGCGTTACATAAACGAGACGCTGCAGAATATGGACAAATGCAAGGATGAGGCAGTGGCCCGCAAGTATACGGGACTCGCATACTTTTTCCGCGCATATTTCTATTACCTGCAGTTGAGGGACTTCGGAGGCGTCCCGTGGTACGACCACGCCCTTACCTCCACGGATCCGGACCTGTACCGTCCCCGCGACTCCCGTGATTTCATCATGCAAAAGATTCTGGAAGACCTTGACAATGCCATCGCGATGCTTCCGGAAGAGAAGCAGGCCTACCGTATCACCAAGTGGGAGGCCCTTCTTATCAAATCCCGCGTGGCCCTGTTCGAAGGCACCTGGCACAAGTATCACAACCAAACCCAGTATGACAAGAGTGCCGATTACTACCTAGCCATTGCTGCGGACGCCGCCAAGACCTTCATCGAAACGGCGCCTTACCATATTTACAATACCGGCAATCCCGCATCGGACTACCAGCATCTGTTCTCTACCGGCACCACGGTTGAGGATGAAGTGATGCTTGGGCGCAATTTCAACCTTAACCTGAGCAATTCCCACTTCGCCTCGCGCAGCACTTTTGCGGACAAGAAGATGGCCGTGAACAAGAAGTTCGTGGACATGTTCCTTATGGCCGATGGCAGCCGCTTCACGGACCAGGACGGATGGGAAACCAAGCAGTTCTATGACGAGATGACCGGCAGGGATCCCCGTCTTGCCCAGATTATCCGCTGCCCCGGCTACCATCTCATTGATTATGACATTGTCTGGGCGCCCAGCTTTGCGAATTCACTAACCGGATTCAACTGCTGCAAGTTTGCCGTGAGTGCAACGGTGGTGGGACCAGACGGAGCATGGAGCGGAGAAGAGGGAGACCTGCCCGTATTCCGTGCTGCGGAAGCTTACCTCAATTATGCCGAGGCCCAGGCGGAACGTTCGGACTACAACATTACCCAGAACGATATCGACCTTAGTATCAAGCCCCTCAGGGACCGTGCCGGAATGCCCAACCTGAGCCTTGCCCAGGCCAACGCCAATCCGGACACCAAGTACCTTGGATCGGCCAAATATGGTTACACCAACGTTTCAGGGGCCAACAAGGGCGTAATCCTGGAAATCCGCCGTGAAAGGGCGGTGGAACTGGCCCAGGAACTGGATTTCCGCTGGTACGACCTCATGCGTTGGAAGGCCGGTAAATGTTTGACCCAGGATCTCCATGGAATGTACTTCCCCGGCTATGGAGACTATGACCTTGACAATGACGGAAAGCTGGACATCTGCATATACAAGGGTGCACAGCCGGAGACAACCGCCACCTCCAAACTCAACGTGGAGTCCGGCGCCACTGTGGAATTCTCTCAGGGCACTTCCGGTTACATCGTTCCTTTCGCCAGCAAGAAACGCAACTTCAACGAAGAAAGGGATTACCTGTACCCCCTGCCCACCGGAGACCTTGAAATTAACTATGGATTAACGCAGAATCCCGGTTGGGAATAACAACATAAGAAAATATTTCTTATATTTGCGGATGATTACTTTGTAATTGTGAAAAGATTATTGACCTGGACTTGCCTTTTCTTCCTTGCCGCCGCCTGTGGTAGGGAGGAAACGCCCGTGGACAACAATCAGGAGTCGGGTGAACAGGCCATGAACATGGAAGTCACCGTCAGGGCCAGGATTGAAGATGGCATGACCAAGGTTAGCTACTCTTCAGGAGGCTCCGTATGGAATGGCGGAGACCAGATAACCGTGGTAGGCTTCAATGAGGAAACCAATGCCTGCCGCAGGATGCAGTTCGCCAGCATAGAAGACGGAAACGAAATCACCTTCCACGGCATTCTCCCCGCCGGGTTTGAACTCATGGATTATGCGGTTTATCCCCATTCCGGGAAACATCTTGCAGGCATGGTGGACGGCACCTTCACCCTTGGCGTGTACAACGGAGACATATCGGCCAAGAATATCGGAGAAGGCCCGGTTCAAATGATTGGTGTGCGGGGCCAGGACGGCGTCTATGTGTTCCGCCACTGCGCCGGAGCCATAAGGCTGTCCCTTGTGAACATGCCTTCCGGAGAAGTGGAAGTGACACTTACCGCCAATGAAAACACTCTTGGCCAGTACAAGGTGGATCTCTCCACTTTCAAGCTCATTCACAGCCAGTGTGACCTTGGCTCCAAATCCTTCAGCGTCAAAACCCACGCAGACGACAGGGGCAACGCAGTTGTGTGTTTCCCTCTGCCGGAGGGCAAGTATACGGGTATATCATTTACCGTAAAAGACAGTACCGGCGGGGAAATAATGACCCAGTCGTTCCCGGATCCAGTAAATGTGAAGGTGGGAAAGTTCAATGACCTTTCAATGGAGCTTGTCATTGACACCACTGCCGACTTCAGCCGCTGGATGCGCACGGACACCACTTTCGTGAATTGCATAGAAACTGAGGACCTCGCCCAGCACGGCCAACTCCTGAACGGCTGCGACACCCTGTTCTACATGCATGATTCCAAAACCCTTTACGGCTATATCTCAGTACCTATCACAACGGCCACGCTGCAGGCACAGCTGAGGGAACTTCACGTGTACATAGACCACTGCGATGACCAGACCACCCAGTTCAACCCTACATATGATCTTGGATGGCTTGACCAGCATGCCCACTATGACCTCAGGTTTGACGGTAAGATATACCAGAGCGGCCGTATCCGCAAGATAGAGGACAGCCAGGTAATTCTTCACAAGATATGCCCTACCCAGCAGCCGGAAGAAAGTTTCGGTTGGATGGGAGGTGTCACCCGCGGCAACAGCACCCAGGAAACCATAGACCACGGTTTCAGGGGGAGCGGTGTCCTGGAAGCACTTCCGGACAACACATCCCGCTTCCGTTACCAGTTTGAACTGGACAGGGACGTTGCGCTGATAACAGTGCCGGATTTGCAGAGTTATTCCTGGGAAAGCGTCGTGACCGGCATAGTGAACGTGATGGTGGTGGTATCGGACCCCAGCTACTCCCACTCCTCCATCTGTCCGGACCGGGAAGGTACAGACCTTTATATGTTAAACTAAACAATAATCCTAAACCAATATTTTTTTAACTTTTCAAACCAATTCAATTATGAAGAAATTATTCATGATTCTGGGCACTTGCCTTATGGCAGCCCTTGTTGTTGTCTCCTGCGGTAAGCCTGAAGACAACAAGGACAACAAAGAGAACAAAGAGAACAAAGAGAACGGCAACGGCAATGGTCAAGAAGAGTTCTCTCTGGATGTGAGCATCGACGGCAACTTCACTGAGTGGGATGCCCTCACTGAAGCAACCGCTGACGGTGAATACTACCTCTATGAGGAGAACACCGATGCAGAGCGCAACGGTATGCTCCGTCTCAAACTCACCTCCGATGAGGATTACATCTATGTCTACACCGAGATCAACTACGAAAGAATCTTCGTAGCTGAAGGTGGTCCCTTCGCACAGGGCGGCAGCTGGACTGGCTTCCTTGGCACTGGCCATCCCGGAACTCCCGGCGCTCTCATCATCTACCTCAGCGGTGACGATGACGCTTCCGGCGCATTTGCACCTGTTGCTGACAGCGAAGGCGCTCCTTATTGGGACTACGCTGGCTTCGATGCCTTCCCTCAGTACTATTTCTGCTACGACGTAGCCGCCAACAAGATGCAGTTCGGCTGGAACCAGAACAACTGGCCCCAGAACCACGAGGACGGCTGGGAGAAAGGTGGCGACAAGTGGGGCGCTCCTCTTTCCGGTCACGGCGCTGGCTGGTGGGGTGACGATGTTGCAGGAACTCCCGTTGACGACAACACTGTCTCCGATGAGAATTCCTTCAAGTTCTCTCCTATCGTAACTGTTAAGGATCCTGTTAGCAAGGCTGACGTATCCGTTATCAAGATGGAGTTCTCCATGGATCGTGAGGCTATCAATGAGAATCACAACAAGGTCACCGGCTCCGTTGTTGTTGGCGCATTCTATGAGAATGTTGACCAGGATGCACACCAGACCAACATTGATGGTTCCGGTAAGCTTCCTTCCGGCAACAAGGCCCTCACCCTCAAACTCAAATAATCTTGCTTGACAGCATATTAAAACCCGGGAGGGGGGAGGTCTCTTCCCCCTCCTTTTTTTAAATCAAACAATTACAATGTCCGGTTCAGGAAAGATTTCCACGGCGCTTTGCTTCTTCCTGCTGCTGTCAAGTGCGGCGTTTGCCCAGACCGTGAGCGGACGCATCACGGACAAGGCCACAGGAGAACCCGTTCCAGGCGTGGGAATAACATTTAAAGGCACTTCAAGGGGGACTGTAAGTGACCTTGACGGTCATTACAGTTTGGAAGCCGCACAAGGGTCCGTTCTTGAATATGTATGCCTTGGCTATAAAACCGTCCTGCAAACAGTGGACGGCAGCAAAGTAATCAATGTAAATCTGGAGGCCGATATCACCATGCTGGACGAGGTGGTTCTGCTTGGCTACTCAAGTATGAAACGCACGGAGCTGTCCAGTTCTGTTGTATCCGTACAGGGAGAAACGCTTCGTGACGTTACAACTTCTTCCCTGTCAAAGATGCTGCAGGGAAAAGTGGCCGGCCTGGAAGTGTATTCCAATTCAGGAGCACCGGGTGCCGGGGCAACCATCCGCATCCGTGGAACAGGTTCCATAACCGCCAGTTCAGACCCACTGTACATTGTAGACGGCGTTGTGGGAGACGCCTCTTCTTTCTCCCCGAATGACATTGAAACCATAACAGTGCTCAAGGATGCCGGCACTACCGCCCTTTACGGTGCTTCCGGAGCGGGCGGAGTCATAGTCATCACAACCAAGCATCCCCGCAGCGGCGAGCGCGCCCGGTTGGAGCTCAGTGCCAAAGCCGGTTTTAAACAGGCGCTGAGCGGCCGCCTCAAGATGATGAACACGGAGGAACTGATGGATTATTATTCCCAGTTCCTTTCAAAGGGTGCCTACAAGACACTCCAGAAAAACGCCACCGGGACAGATTACGACTGGTATGGCAACAACTCCATACTGGCCCCCACACAGGATTATTACGTCTCCGCAACCGGCAGTAACGGCCACACGTCGTACCTTGCCAGTTTCGACTACTTTGACGAGAAGGGAACCTTCCGTGGCGGAGACAGTTTTTACAGAAAATTAAGCGGACGTCTTGGCCTTGGCACGGAGATAGCGCAGGGCCTTACCCTTGACGCCCGCCTCAGCTACAGTTTCAGCGCAAACTCAAGCGGAGGAGTTATCGGCCTGTCCCAGCTGCCGTTTGACTCACCTATTGATGAGAATACCGGAGACTGGGTTTGCATCCGCGGTTCCCAGCGTCCGGACAACGGCCAAATCTGGTACGGCCACGACAAGAACAACCCCCTCTATCAGGACACATACGGCCAAAGCAACCTTACACGCGGTCACTCCCTTGTGGCCGATTCAAAACTGACCTGGAACATAACTGACTACCTTTCGGCCAGCGGTTCGCTGAGGTATTCCCTGGGATTCACCGACGTCAAGGATGTCATTACTCCTGAGGCCGGAAACGCCAATTATCCCAATGGTCGGGTGAGCCAGACCGCAGACTGGGGTTCCAGTCTCAACCTCAACGCCATCGTGAAGTATTCCCAAACCTTCGGCGGCGCCCACAGCGTGGCCGCCCTGGCCGGCTGGGAATGGGGGAAGAGCGCATCCCAGTACATCACTGCCCAGGGCCGGGATATGACCGGCGGTCTCACCCAGCTCAACACTTCCATAGCGGATGCCGTGGGCGGCAACCTGTTTGAAGGAGAATCCTGGTCGTGGTTTACCCAGGCCCAGTATTCATTCAGTGAAAAATACATTTTCAGCGCAACCCTCCGCAGTGACTCCTCTTCTGTATTTGCACCCGGAAAGCGCACGGGCTATTTCCCCGCCGCATCGGCTGCATGGGTGGTTACAGGAGAGCCATGGTTAAAGGGGCAGAACGTACTTTCATACCTCAAGCTCCGTGCAAGTTACGGTGCAACCGGTAACTCCGCACTTGGATACTACAAGTACCTGGAAGTCTATTCCTTCCCTGAGAATTCCCGCTACGAGAACCAGGTTGGAGGCCTTCCCAAGAACCAGGGCAATCCCAACCTCCACTGGGAGACCGCCATTATGGGGAACATCGGCATTGACGCTACTTTTGCCGACAGGCTGTCCGTATCACTTGACCTGTACAACAACACCAACAAAGACCTCCTGATGGCAGTTCCGCTTTCCCGCTCAACCGGATTTGACCAGAGAGTGGAAAACACCGGCACCATCCGCAACCGCGGAGTGGAGCTTCAGCTCACAAGCCAGAACATCAATACCAGGGATTTCAAGTGGACCACCACTTTCAACATTGCCCGCAACCGCAATACTGTGATTTACCTCCCCGGCCATCAGGACATTATCATGAGTACGTCCCTTGGCACCCAGATTTACAGGGAAAACGAGCCCCTGTTCAGCTGGTATATGCCCAAGTGGCTGGGTGTAGACCCTGAAAACGGCAACCCCCTGTGGGAGCATTTCATAACGCAGGCGGAACTGGACCTTGGTGTGTACGACAGCAGCGTCTACAAGGTCGGAGATACGGTTCCCTCTCCAAACCTGGACATCACCCACGATTCCCAGATTGTTGGCTGCGCCCAGCCGGATTTCACAGGAGGCCTCTCCAACACGCTTAGCGCCATGGGCTTCACCCTGGACATCAATATGCAGTTCATAAGCGGCAACGACATCTTCAACTTTGCCCGCCGCACCATTGACTGCGACGGTTCCTACTCGGACTTTAACCAGATGTCCCTGGACAACGGCCTTGGATGGGTGCGTTGGAGGGAGGACGATGAGAGCACGCACGCCATAGCCACCCACCCGAAAGCCAAGAACGGTGGCAACAAGAACGCCAACGAGCCCACCGGGAGGTATCTTGAGGACGGAGGCTATTTCCGTATCAAGAACGTTACCCTGAGCTACGATATCCCTTCAAGGATTATTGAAAGGGCAGGCCTTTCATCGGCAAGCGTATTCATTTCGGCCGACAATCTGTGGACATACTCCCGCTTCTCCGGGATGGACCCTGAAGTGAACCTCACCTGCGGCCTTGGAGATACATATCCGGCAGGTACATACAACAACAACTACCCCGTCAGCAGGATATTCCTGGCCGGCGTCAACCTTAAATTCTAAGAGCTATGAAAAAGTATATCATTATTTGTTTTGCAGCTCTTGCCGCCATCTCCTGCAAGATGGACTACTTCCCCAACGACGCCGTCTCTTCCAAGTCAATGGCTACGCCGGAAAACGCCGCATCGGCCACCATCGGCAATTATTCCCTGTTCAAGAGCTGGATTAATTTTTCCGGATTCAATACAGTGGGAAACACCTATATCCGGCATTATCAGCAGCTTGCAGAGCTCAAGGGAGATAATGTACTGATGTCCGGCAAAACCACGGATCCGCTGTTCAACGACGCCACCATGGTAGATGTGTCGTCGGACACCAACATAGACTATTTCTGGTTCATCTCCTATAAGATAAACTTTGCCACATCCGTGGTAATTAACTCTATCCCGGAAGACACCCAGGATGTAAAGCTTTTGCACATAAAGGGCGAAAATCTGTTCATGAGGGCCTTGAGTCACATGAACCTCATACAGATATTTGCAACTCCATACAGTTGGGATCCAGGCGCCATAGGCGTTGTGATACGCACCAATTCGGAAGATCCGGTTGTGCGTTCCACGGTGGGCGAGGTTTATAACCAGGTGGAAAGAGACCTTCTTGATGCCATCCAGTGTATGGACGTCAAGGATGTGAGCGGCAATGAGCCTCTGCTGGGAAAAGACAACGGATATATCCGCAAGGCTGCCGCCCAGGGCCTTCTTGCCCGCCTGTACCTGTATGAGGAGCGCTGGCAGGACTGCATAGACGTGATTGACGGTATGCTTGGAGGTGCCTCCCCGGATTCTATGCTGGACCCGGATTACAGCAATCTTTTCCAGTTCTCCCGCCAGTCACCGGAAGTGCTCTGGTGCGTTGCCGTTGAGGACGCGCCCAGTGACTATCCCGGCGCTCAGGGAATGATGGGCAGCATGTGGTACTCTTCAGGAGACCCCGGAGACGGTACCGGCTGGGCGGAGCTCTACTGGAGCCAGCCCCTTATGGACCTTTTCAACCGCTATCCCGCCGACAAGCGTTACCTTACCCAGCACGTGGCACGTCACGCCTCCACAACCGGCAAGAAGATGGTTTACTGGCCAGTCCTTCACGAGGACGGATATGCAGAGAATTACATAGACCGTGCCCCTACATATGATGCTGTGAGCGGAAAATACACCTGCAAGGATGCAAACGGAGCGGCCCATGTGGTTGAAACAGAGATTGTAAACACATATCCCCGAACTTACATCATGCTGGACGGGCAGAAGCAGTATGTCTCTGTTTGCGACTCAATGGGCTGCCGTACCGGCACTGGCGGAGATATGTACCCTCTGAACTATATGAAAAAGTATTCCTGTCAGGGCGGAGTTGAAAACAATATGGGTTCTCCCGCCTATGTACGTTGGGGAGAGCTTATCCTTGACAGGGCGGAAGCGTACGCGCATCTGGACGATGTGTCCCACGCCCTTGCCGATGTAAATGTCATCCGTCACCGCGCAGGCCTCACCGGAGCCGCGGATTTCACTTCCGGGAACATGGCGGAGCGTGGCTACAGCAATGTTCTGGACGTGGTTCTGGACGAACGCCGCATGGAGCTGTGCTTCGAAGGTTTCCGTCCATATGACCTCCGGCGCAACAAGAAAGACGTAGACCGCCGCTATGCCGGCCGTCATCCCTATAGGACGTACGCCTACAACGACACCCGCTTTGTGTATTATCTTCCGGACTCGGAAGTCACAGCCAGCGGATTACCTCAGAATATACGAACAGATTTTGATTAAGCTATGAGAAGGATTCACTTTTTGATGATTGCCTTTCTTGGCATTTTTTCCTGCACGCAGAAAGGTCCGGATGACGGTGCCGGTGACGGAAAGCTCCAGGGGAAGACCGTGTGGCTGGACTCTGCCCGCGTTAAGAAGCAGGTAGATGTGGTAGATGCATACAAGGCACCCGTGCCGCCCTTCACTTACGAATTCTCCTATGAATACCTGCCGGGCAATTTCTGTAATCCGGAAAGAGGCGCATACTCTGCCAGGGAGCTTCACTTCCGCAAGGACGCCCCTCCTACTCCGCATACGGTGGATAACCTCACATCGGCCAGGAATTCAAACTGCACGCTCAATTATATGGGCCTGTACTTTATGGACTATCTGTACGAAGACCTGCCGGAGTCTGTGCTCAAGACCATTCGTCAGGAATTTGAGAACGTCCGCCAGGCCGGCACCAAGCTGGTTCTGAGGCACGGCTACAGCTGGAATTCCAACGTAGGGGAGCAGGAACCTCCCGTGGGCTGGATACTGAGGCACATCAAGCAGCTTAAACCCATCCTTCAGGAGTACTACGACATTATCTATGTTGTGCAGGCAGGCTTTATCGGCACATACGGGGAATGGGCTTTCCGTTCCAACGTGAAGGGTGACGTGGAAGACCGAATGGTGGTTGACGCCCTTCTGGATGCCCTTCCGGCATCGCGCCAGGTGGCCATACGTACGCCAAAGCATTCCATGGACATGTACAAGTTTACCATCAAGGACACCCTTACCAGGGAAACGGCCTTCAACGGCAGCGTACATTCACGTCTTGCGGCGCACAATGACTGCTTCCTTACAAACGGCAACGACTGCGGCACTTTCGCAAGCAATGTGGACCGCAAGTTCTGGCTCCAGGACAGCCGCTTCATGAGTATGGGTGGGGAAAACTGCATTGCAGACGACCCTAATCTCTGTGGCTGCGTAAACGCATATCAGCAGCTCAAGGACTACCACTGGTCCTACCTCAGTCCCGGACAGCTTTCCGGCCATTGGGAAGACGGAGGATGCAAGGAGGACATAGTTGCAAGGGTGGGCTATCGTTTTGTCCTGAACGGCCTGGCTACGGAAGGCAGTTTTGCCGCCGGCAAGGATTTCACGCTCAAGATATGCCTCACCAATTACGGATTTGCATCCCTTATCAACCCGCGTCCGCTGCAGTTTGTAGTAAGGCGCAGCGACAACCCCTCGGAGGAGTATGTTTTCACATCCCCGGTGGATCCCCGTATCTGGGAGGGCTGCAACACCTACGTACATACAGAAACTCTCCGTATGCCGGAGAGTCTCAGTTCCGGTGCTAAATACACCGTGTATATTGCTTTGCCAGACGAGTCCAGTCACCTTTGCAAGGATCCGCGCTACAGCGTGCGCTTTGCCAACAAGGATGTGTGGGACGATTCCACCGGCTACAACCGCCTGGCGGAGTTCACGGCAAAATAAGGCCTACCGCGTGAACCGGGGAATCCGGTTAAGCGGAACGTCTATTGTGATTGTGGCGGGACCCTGGTAAAGGGTTCCGTCATCTGCTTTCCAGCTGCCTTCAGGGAGCACCACCTTGCGGGAATAGCCTTCATCCACCATGGGGGCCACTAGCATATCCTTGCCAAGCATATACTGGTCCTTGATGCTGGCATAGCCCTGCCCGGGGAACCAGTATTCCATTGGAGTAACAACGGGCTCTCCGTCCGTGGATGCTTTTTCCATAAGGCGTACGATGGTGGGAAGGAGTTCATCGCGTATGGCCACTGCCTTCTTTACAGCGTCCAGGTGTTCCTTGTCCAATACTCTCCATGGAGCCACGCTGAACTGCATCATAGGCATCATGGCATGCACCTGGGCGCTTCTGACTATCAGGTCCTGGTTAATCTCACATCCGGGAAGGAAGGAGGCGAAGCTGCCGCCGCCAATCATATCCGGAGCAGCATACCACCATCCGAAGAGGTTGGTAATCATCATCTCCGGGATAAGACGCTGCAGGGCGCCAAAGTGGTGACCTTTGTCGTGAAGGCGTTGCACGTAGGGCTTTCCGCCCAGTTTCCAGCATGCGCGTAGCTCATTGTACTTGTATTTCTGGCAAAGCTGCGCCCAGGCATAGCATAGCTGCTGGGGGGAGTATCCGCCTTTGTTCACGCTTTCTGCGGGATCCGGCCAGGCGTCAAGGTCTCCGGCGTCAAACTTGAAGCCGTCCACGCCGTACTCTTCCATCAGATAATCCAGTTTCCCCTCAAGCCAGGCTATGGATGCGGGGTCCGAGAAATCTATGACTCCGGAAATGCCGTTCCACCACCAGAAAGGATAGTCTCCGCCGTCCTTCCGCTGGATGAATCCGTTGCCGGGCACCTTATGGATTTCCTCGCAAAGCAGGTACTGGTCCAGGCTCACGAAGGGGACAATCCACACCATAATCTTGAAGCCCATCTTGTGGAGCTCATCGCACATGGCCTTTGGATCCGGGAAGCGGCCCGGGTGGAACACCCACTTGCCGTAGTCTTCCATCCAGGTGTCGTCCAGCATAAGTATGCCGGGCTTGAACCCGTTCTTGACTATATTACGGGCATATTCAAGTATGCCGGCCTGGTTCTGGTTGTATTGGAATTCTATCCAGGTATTGTACTGAGGCACTTCAAAGAATTCCCTGGGAGGAAGGCCCTCGGGAGGGAAGAACCTGGCCATGCAGTAGTGATATGCATCCTGGAGGGTCTCTCCCACTATGCCAGTCTCAACCGGGGCCTCGTTGTCCGTGATGACAATCTTGTTGGCTGTAACCGTTGCCGTGAAGGGCTCTTCGCTCCAGATATATCGGCCCGCACTTGTCATCAGAAGGGGAGTAAGCTGGTTGCCAAAGTTGTTGTGTATGTCAATGACCAGGGTGTCTTCCACGGGAAGGTCTATGCCATTGGCAACTTTGCCGGCCCATACCTTTTCACCGGGCTGGAGGGAAATGACCAGGTCCTTGGGCTTGCAGGATAACGCCAGCAGCAGGCACGTGCCTGCTGCTGCGATTAAAGACTTGAACCTCATGGCTTAGCGGGGGTTCTGTTCAAGACCGGAAGCATTGATTTCCACCTGGGGAATACGGTAGATAATCCTAGGGTCATTGTACTCGTACACCGCGTTGGGCTGCATGCCTGCATAGCGGCGGTCCAGCTGCTTCTTGTTGCGCTGGAGGTCCAGGGTACGGAAGCCTTCGAAGCAAAGCTCCATACGGCGCTCGTCCAGGACCACGTCAATGACGCTGCTGTATCCGCGCTCCGCCATGTTGGCGGAAGTGAAATCCGCCGCGCCGGTGAGGCCTGCACGGTGACGGATGGTATTCACATCGGCCAGGGCTTTGTCAACTTCGTCCTTGTGGGCGTATGCCTCAGCCCTGTTCAGGATAACCTCTGCATAGCGGAGCATTGCCGGAGATGACTGGAGGGCATAGTCCGTGACATTACCTTCCTGATGCACCATCTTCTTGCAGTAGTTGATGGGATAGCGGTCGTCCGGAAGACGGCAGCCAGAGGAATCAGTAACCGATACAAACACATCCTGGCCACCGTCTTCAAAGTACCAGCGGGGATATGTGTTCACGTTCTTCTGTTTGATGATGTGTGACTTACCGTTGTCGTCCTTTGCAGTCCAGGTGCCGTCACCGTTATTCACGGGAGCGGTGTCTATGGTGTTTTCCAGGGTGCCCTGGCCGCTGTCCACGGGCCAGTAGATCATCTTCTTGGCGGGATTGGGATTGTATTTCTCGCGCATGGTCTTGAGACGAAGGTCGTTTGGATAGCGTTCCATCAGGTCCAGAAGCGGCTGGGAGTAATAAATCTCTCCCCAGCCCTGCTGGCCGGGAGAACCTGCAAGGCCGTTTTCGCCCTGGGAGTAATGCATCTGGCCAACCTGTTTGCCGCCGGTGTAATCGTCGGCCGTCATGGCGTTTGCTATGCACCAGAGCACTTCCTCGCTGGTGCGGGTAAACTGGAACAGATGCTCATAGTCCGGATCAAGGTGGTTGCCGCCGGAAAGGAGGTCGTCACAGATGCTTATGCAGTCGTCCCAACGCTCCTCGTGAAGGTATACGCGTGCAAGAAGGGCTTTGGCCGAGTTTACGTCGGCATAGCCGTTGTCTCCACGGCGAGAGCCGCCCGTCATGAGCTCGATGGCCTTGAGAAGGTCGGCCTCAATCTGGTCGAACACCTCTCCAACAGTGGCGCGTACAGGGGTGGATGTCATGGGGGAGGTACGTATCACGATGCCGGGATTGTCGCGACCGAAGGAATAAGGCTGCGAGAATACTTCGCTCATAAGCATGTGGGCTATGGCGCGGAGGAAAAGGTTCTCACCTTTGATGTGACGGAGGACGGGATCGGGATCATCGTCCTGAATCACATTGATTACGTTACTTGTTGAGTAGCAGATACGATAACCCTGGGCCCAGTAGACCTTGGTATTGTCGTCCACCTCCGAATCCTGGAAAGTGGCACTCAGGAAGAGTGCATCCGTGCTCTTTCCGGACATGAGGATATTGTCGCTCTTGAACTCGTGCAGCTGCTGGTTGTGGCGCACAAAGATATCACCTGCATATCCCGGAGTAGCCTTGAAGAGTGCGTAGTTGCCTATGGTTGCGGCAATGGCGTTCTCCACGTTTTGCATACTCTCTGCAGATACCTGGTCGTGCGGGAACTTGTCCAGCTTGCAGGACGTGGCCATGAGGGCCAGAACTGTAAGTATGATGATGCTCTTTTTCATAGCTCTAGAATTTCACGTTAACGCCAAGGGAATAGAAATGGTACTTGGGATAATTGCTGTTGTACGTACCGGCAGGAGGGTTGGATTCCGTGTTGCCGGAGATGTTCACTTCTGGATCCACTCCCGAGAACTTGGTGAACGTGTACAGGTTGTCGCAGGAGAGGAATACCCTGAGGTCCTTCATCTGGATCCTCTTCAGAACATTGGCCGGCAGGGTATATCCCAGGGTGAGGTTCTTGATACGCAGGTAGCTGCCGTCTTCCAGATAGCGGGATGTGGCGCCGTTTGCGTTCTTGTTACCGTTAAGCTTGGGTTTGGGGTGGGTTGCGATGGAGTGGGTGCTCTCGTCTTCCGGATCCCATCTTACCCAGCCCAGTCCGTTATTGAGGGACATTGAGTTGAAGCTGGGGTATGCACCGTCGGCATCCAGGGTAATACGGGTGTAGTTGTAAACTTCGTTACCCACCTGGAACGTGAGGTTGAGGCTTGCGTCAAAGTTGCCCCACTGGAAGTCGTTGATGAGACCGCCGGAGAAGTCCGGTTGGGCGCAGCCAACAATCTGGGAATCACTGAAGTTGAGGGCGCTGGAAGGAACGGTGTCCCCAACCTTGTACACGGCGGGGTCATACACTCCCTGTTCCAGCTCGGCCTCGGTTATGAAGTGCTCCCACAGAGGGTCACCGGTTTCAGGATCCACCCCGACCCACTTGGGCATATACCAGCTGAACATGGGTTCACCGGGCTTGTATATCTGCTTTACAGTGGTGGTGCCGGCAAACAGGGGCTCGTCGTTGGCCAACTGCTTTACCACATTCCTGTTGTGGCCAATGTTGAATGTGGTAGTCCACCGCATATTGCGCTTCACGATATTGTTGGAAGTGAGGGACAGCTCTATACCGGTGTTCTGGATGACGCCAATATTCTCCAGACGGCCGGTGAAACCGGAAGTGTAGGAGATGTTGGGGTTGTTGAGGAGGAGATCCCTGTTCTGGTTCCTGTACACATCTATTGTGGCTGTGAGGAAGTTCTTGAAGGACACATCCGCGCCCACGTTGAACTTGACCGCGGTTTCCCACTTGAGATCAGGGTTTCCGTTGGTCTGGGGGACGCCGCCGGCTTTCTCCTCATAGGAATAGGCCTTGCTGAAAGAGTAGGTGTCGTAGAAACGGTAGTTACCGATTCCGGAGTTGCCGGTGGTACCGAAACTGGTCCTTAGCTTGAGGAAGGAGATGAGGTTCTGATTCTTCATGAAATCCTCGTTGGAGATGAGCCAGGACGCGGAGACGGAAGGGAAATAACCCACCCGGTTGCCGGGGGCGAAGACGGAGGAGGCATCGGCCCTGAGAGTTGCACTGACTACGTATTTCTCCATGTAGCTGTACATTGCCTGACCGAACGCCGACCAACTTTCCGCCTCTGTCCAGTAGCTGCTGATTTCATAGGGATTCAGGGAACTCAGGACCCTGATGCCGTTGGCAATGCCTGTGCCGCTGGCGCCAAGGCCGCGGTCATAGCTGGTGCCCCATTCCCAACCCAGGAGGCCGGATACACTGTGCTTGCCGTCAAAAGTCTGGGAGTAACGGAGGACGTTGGTGGTGCCGAAGCTGCGGCCCCAGCTGGTGTCTTCGGAGGCATAACCTTCAGTGAAACTGGAGTTCTTGGCCTCAGGAGTAATGACGCTCTCGCTCTGGTAGTTGCTTTCTCCGTAGGTGTTTGTGGTCTGGAATGTAAGGTAATCCGTAATGTTCCAGGTAAGGAGCACGTTGGTGCTGAAGAAACTGCCGCCTCCGCTGCCGGAGTTCATTTTCTGGCTCCAGAACGGGTTGGATACATCGCGGCCCCACCAGGATTTGCCGTTGTCCGAACGGGTGGAGCTGTTTACGAAGAGGATTTCTCCGGTGTTCTCGTCATAGGGATTGTCCCAGGGCATCTGCTGCAGGCTCAGGGCGCCGCGGTTGAGGCTCCAGGACCTGTCGTAGTTCATACGTATGTTGAGGGTTACGCGGGGAAGGATCTCCGCTCCCACGTTGACGCGCCCCGACACCTGGCGGAAGCGTGTCTGTTTTACGATGCCGTCGTTGTCGAAGTAGTCCAGACTGGCAAGATAGGTGAGTTTACCCTGGCTGCCGGAAGCGGACACGTAGTAGTCCTGCTTGAGGCCTGGCTGAGTGGCCTCCTTGATCCAGTCGGTGTCCGTTTCAAGCACTTTCTGGACGTCCAGCTGCTTCTGGGAGCCCTTGCTCATGAACATCTTGGAGTAGTCGTAGAGCTCCTGGGAGTTCATCATGCTGAAGCGGCCCAGGGCTATCTGTTCCAAGCCGGACTGGAGACGGACCTCCACCTGGCTGTCCTGACCCCTCTTGGCTTGCTTGGTAGTGACCACGATGACACCGCCGGAACCGGAAGCTCCGTAAATACCGGTTGCACCTGCATCCTTGAGGACGGTGACGGTCTCCACGTCATTCGGATTGAAAGTGCCGCCTACTACGCCGTCTACAACGTACAGAGGGCTGCTGCTGGCCGAAATGGAGCCGGTACCGCGGATACGGATGGTGGAGCCGCTGTTAGGGTTGCCGGAAGCGGTGTACACTTCCAGACCGGCCACACGGCCCTGGAGCATTGTGCCAATGTCATTGGATGAGACGTCACGGAGTTTTTCTCCCTGTACGGTGGAAACTGCGCTGGAAAGCTCTGTTTTACGGACGCTGGAATAACCCATGGAGATGGCCGCATCCAGGGTATTGATATCCGATTCCATCGTTACGTTAATAACTTTGCGGCCACCGACGCGTTCCGTTACGGTAGTGTAGCCAAGGTATCCGAACAGAAGGACGGCATCGGCCTTCGTATCAATGGCATATTGGCCGTCCAGGTCCGTTACAACACCCTGTGTGGTTCCCTGTATGGCAACGCTGACGCCAATCAGGGGTTCACCTGTTGCGGCTTCCGTGACGGTTCCTGTAACCCGGATGTTCTGGGCCTGCATAAGCAAAGTGCCCGCCACAACCGCCAGAAAAGCCGTGAATAATCTTTTTTTCATATGGTTAGTTGGTTAGATAATTCTTATCGCATAGTGCCGTCGGCAAAGGCATACTTGAAGCCGTCCGTCTTCTGCCAGCCGCCGCGGGTGAAATCTGGTACCTCTACCGGAGCGCAGCCGTTGTCCATGGAGATGGAGCCAAGTTCTCCAAGGCAGCACCATTCTGCAAGGTCATATACGTCCATATCCAGGGGAAGGCCGTAGTGCAGGCAGTAGATGAGGCGGTAATCCATAAGGAAGTCCATGCCGCCGTGGCCGCCCACCCTCTTGGCCTTTTCTTCAAGCTCATCGTCCAGGATAGGGGTGGGATATTTTTCCCGGAGGGTGTTCACCACTTCTTCCGGAAGGGCAGCGTGCTGGTTGCGGATCTTGTAATCTATGCCGGCCTTTTCAAGCTGCTCCGGACGCAGGGAAATCTGCTCTATAGGATACTTGGCGGCGGACCCAAGCGTGCCGATAAGCTGATACATACGGTTGTACGGGCGGGGATTGAGGACATCGTGCTCTACAAGGAGCGACTTCCCGTTTTCCGTGCGGATAAGGGTGCAGGTGATGTCTCCGTTGCGGAAATCCTTGGCGTCCTCGTCCTGGAAGTATTTTCCTTCCGCCTTCTTCTTTTCAAAGGCTACCTGGCCGTTGGCGCTCTTGGTATCCACTGCCACCAGGGTCTTGAAGCGGTCTCCGCGGTGGATGTTCAGTGCCTGGGCAATAGGGCCTAAGCCGTGAGTGGGATACACATCGCCCCTATTGCGGTAGTTGAAGTCCAGGCGCCAGTTCTCCCAGTAGTCGTTCCAATAGTCAAAGAGATTGTGGCAGTATGATCCTTCTGCGTGGAGGATTTCTCCGAATACGCCTTCGCGGGCCATCTGGAGAGCGCTCAGCTCAAAGAAATCATAGCAGCAGTTCTCCAGCATCATGCAGTGACGGCGGGTTTTCTCCGCAGTGTTCACAAGGGCCCAGCACTCCTCAAGGGATGTGGCGGCAGGGACCTCAATGGCCACGTGCTTGCCGTGCTCCATTGCATAAAGGGCAATGGGGGTATGGTGCACCCAGTCCGTGCAGATGTATACAAGGTCTATGTCTTCGCGTTCACAGAGATCCTTGTAGCCTTCAAGGCCGGTATAGCCGTCCGGCTCCGGGAATCCGTTGTCTACAAGGTACTTGGTGGATTTTTCCACCTTTTCCGGGAGCACGTCGCAGAGGGCAACTATCTTGCTCCAGGGCACATTGGTGTAACGGTAGACTGCAAAGGAACCGCGGGCGCCAAGGCCCACGATGCCTATGCGCACGGTGTCTATGGGCTCCGCCCGGAGGCCTATTACATCTTCCTGTCCGGCGGGACGGGCGGGGACCTTTGTGCGTATGGTCCTGTCCTTGTGGCCGCAGCACGCAGCCAGCATCAGGGTGGCAGTTGCCAGTACAATGGCTTTGCCGATAAATGATCTTGACATAGTTTTATTTGATTATTAGTTCTTTACCTTCCTCATAAGTCATTTCCCAGGGGCCTTTGCGCACCTTCAGGAATTCTTCCAGTTCTTCCGGAGTACGTGCGGGCTTTTCATAACCCGGCATTCCAATTATGCCCCAGGGGTGTTTGGAATAAGTGTATCCCATAGCCTCATAAATATCCCGGCTATGGTCCAGGGCGGCGCGGAAGCGTTCCCAGTTCCGCGCACCAACGGCTTCCCACTGGACCTCGCTGAGGGCGGCAAGGCGGGGGAGCAGCATATATTCAAGATATTCCGGAGTGCCGATAAACTCCGTCCATAGGTTTGCCTGGACGCCTATGATATGATCCTCCGCACCGGGAGCCACGCCCTCACAGGGCTCATAGGAATACATCAGATCCGTGGGCAGGCACGCACCTATTGAGACCGGCTCACGGTCCCACTCCTCAGAGTTGTAGCGGTCTATGTACATATAATATCCCGGAGACATAATGGCGTCGAAGCCGCGAGCGGCAGCCCTTATGCCTGGTTCTATGCCGCGCCAGGACATAATGGTTGCGCCCGGCTCAAGGTCTCCTTCCAGAATCTCTTCCCAGCCTATTATACGGCGGCCGTGCTCCAGGAGGAACTTCTGGATACGGTTTGTCACATAACTCTGGAGGTACTGCTCCGCAGTGTGACCGTCGTGGTCCGTAAAGCCCAGTTCCTTGATGCGGGCCTGGCAGCGGGGGCACTCTTTCCAGCGTATCTTGGGGCATTCGTCTCCGCCTATGTTGATGTATTCGCTGGGGAAGAGGTCCATCACCTCCGTGAGCACATCCTCCAGGAATTCAAATGTCTTTTCCTGGCCGGGGCAAAGAACGTCCGGCTTTACGCCCCAGGTGGTAGCAACCTCGTAAGGGCCGCCGGTACATCCAAGTTCAGGATATGATGCAAGGGCGGACAGCATATGGCCCGGGAGGTCCACTTCCGGAATCACGGTGATGCCACGCGCAGCGGCATAGGCTACCACATCACGTATCTGGTCCTGCGTATAGAAACCGCCGTGCTCCTTATGGTCCAGGCTGTCTCTCCAGTGAGCCACCTGGGTTTCCTTGCGGATGGAACCAACTTCCGTTAGGCGGGGATATTTCTTTATTTCAAGGCGCCAGCCCTGGTCTTCCGTGAGGTGCCAGTGGAAGCGGTTTACCTTGTAAAGGGCCATCACGTCCAGGCAGCGCTTTATTTCATCGGCAGTGAAGAAATGGCGGCCGCTGTCTATGAGGACGCCACGGTACTTGAAACGGGGGCTGTCTTCAATCTGGGCGTACTGCACGCGGTAACGGGCACCAGTTGTGGAAGGATTGAAAAAAGACGCCGGAAGCATTTGCATAAGCGTATGTACGGCATTGAAAAGACCGGCTTTGCAGGATGCTGTTACCGTAACCCCGCTCTCTCCTATTTCAAGATTGTAAGATTCTCCGGGGAGTTCTCCCTTTAGAAAACATACTCCGGAGCCAAAACGTTCCGGCACCGAAGATTTCACTTTGCTCTTGTATCCGGAGACTTCTTTAAGTCTGGATGCAAGCCCTCCTGCCACGTCCAGGCCTTCTTCACCAAAGGCCTTGTCTACAAAGAAGGTAGCGCCGGTGAGCTCATAGAATCCCTCCTGTAGCTGTACGCTTGACGGATAGGGAATCACGCTGAAGGGAGTATCCTCAAATGCATATTCCCCTTGCGGACGGGTATTGCAGGAAACTGCAGCAATAAGCAGCAGACATAGCAGAAAGCGGTTTTTCATTGTGGTCAGTCAATATTTATACAAATTTAACTAAACTGCCACACATAAGCAATACCCGGAATACTTATTTTTTTTTCTCAGATTATCAGTTAATGCTCAACTCTTTTCCCTTAAGACTTTCGTAGAAACTCGGGGTAATGTCAATTGTATATTCAGTATAACGGTGTACATCAAGCCAACCGCCAACAAAATGATACACAATATGCTTTTCCTCACCATAACCGCCTTCGGCAAAGAAATATACCTCGTATTCCTTTTCCTCGATAGTTAAAACAGTTGTCAGAGAGGACAGATTATCACACTCACCGTAATTATCATAGAATAGTTTGGATTCACCAGCTAATACTTTTTTCCTTGACCCCAATGATTCTATCTTAATTTGAAAGGCCAAGTGATTGTTAAAGCGAATCCGCGCTGCATACCACTCTGCTATGTCGCCTCCCATTTCAAGATCAACGGGAGTCAGACTTATTTCCTTTATCTCCACATAAGGGCATTTTGTGTTGTCCGATGGCGACAAGATGAGATTAAATGACACGTTTTCTGCTTTACGACTGCCCGTTTTTGAGAAGTGACCGCTGATATTGACTGTAATATCTTGCCCAGTGATGTTTACTTTCGACATCGAATACTTGGCGCTGACTCCTTCTTGCGAGATTGTGAAATCGTTATTTGTGCCATTAATAGCTATAACTGGTATATCAAAAATAATGATATCTGATGCGCTCCATTCATAGTAAACATATAGTGACACGCTATTATCCGACAAGTACTTTATTGTCGCGTAGGCTTCGCTAGGAAGAAGTTCGGTTGTTTCTTCTCCATTAAACGCACCTACGCTTGATGTTATGTAGAGAGTTCTTTGACCGACATCCACCGATGGCTTATTCGAGCAGCACGTACAAACCATAACTAGCATTGCAAATATTAATAGTTTTTTCATAGTAATCTGATTTAGTTGTTTAAAAGCCAGTAATAGTAACAATCAAGGTAATCGTCAACATAATCCCCTCCTATGTGAGCATTATATGAATCAATTTTGTTGTAAACTGATTGATACGTAACACAGTCATCAATTATTTCACGGACAAGACGATACCCCTGAAGGAAATAGAATGGATCATTTAAATTTGAACTACTAAGAGTGTATTGGTTATAATTATCAACGAGATCTACAAACAAAGGGGAATATCTCGTTAAAATGTCTGATGCAGTATAAGTATATTTCCAATTCTGTCTTCCTTGTCCTGTAAAATCATAAGATGAATCAGGCGAGATATATCCGTTAGACAGATAGTAATTACGTCCGATATGCCAACTACTATAAGAAGCAAATGATTCCCGAATGAGTCTATACCATGGTGTTGAGTGAGATGACGACAAATAAGTCGCTCTGCCAATCCTGCTATAATGGGCATAGTGACCAAGTTCGTGGAGGGTGGCGAAATAACTATTTCGACGATAAGAACTTGGTGGAATTTGAATGAATGGAGGATTCGCTTGATTATGGAACCACCCTCCGGTTGTTACAGTATCAACAACCGAAATTCTTATTTGGTCAAAATCCTGTGGGTTCCACTGCGACAACTGGTGTACGCTATTATAGAAAGTATAAGCGGCGCCTTGGGCGGCAAGTGCTGCCGTTGCTGATAATTGAATCATCTCAACCTCGGCAGATGAGTTGTTAAAAGTGGAGGCGGCTCCAAGACAAAGACAAAGTGCACTTGTCGAATAATTTGATGTGACAACCCAGTTTGAAGTATGTAGGACGGCATAAACATAGCCATATGTCAGGTTTGCTGGTATAGAAAAGTTGCCATAAGCGTCAGTCGTGTCTGTGTAAGTCACTGCCGGATGAATTTCTATTCGAGTTCCTTGAAGAGGCACATATTCATTAAGCAGATTGTCCCAGACTGAAAGATTACATTGCCTGTACCCTGTCCGATTTACCGATGGGTGCAGCACTTCGTTTTCTAGAGATGTCAAAACACTTGCCGGCAGATTATTGCCGCAACTGTTTGAATAATCGGGTACAAAGACCTTGTACACCTCATCATAGTCGATAGAATGGGGAATAACAAGATTAACAGGCCAATAAACGTAGAGAGTTGGAATAATTACTGTTGCTGTACAGCCCGTGTCAATGTCGCACTCTGAAGTCACCTCTTCCTCAGGACAATTATATGCGGTTTCCGCAAAAGAATTATAACCTTCATAGCCGAACGGTATGTATCGAACCATTAACAATTGATTCTGCTCAATGCTCCTCTGCTGCTTCTCGTCCTTTGGCCGTATAATCAAAGCCCGATGCGTAGGCTTAAGTTTTAGACCTGCAATAAAACCATTATTCCTTGAGTCTTTAGACAAACTATCGTATGCGGCCTGAAAAATCGCCAAAGAGTATTTGTCTTCGTATGGAAAGATGTTCATTTGTATGCGGTCATCCCAAACGGCCGCATCAAGATCACTCTTTGTGATTATTGGATATCTCCGCATCAGTTGCGGAGAGTTTGTCTCTGGCTGAAAATGCTCAGAACAAGACAAAACTATAATAGTGGCTATTAAAAACCAAAGATACCGATGCGAATTCATTTTTTTGTAAAGATAAGAATAAGATTTGAACAAAGGAATAACAGCAGAGCATATCTATCGTTTTATATAGTATGACGAAAGGGGACTGTGTGAAACTGCCACACATAAGCAATACCCGGCTTTCCTATTTTGGGAGAGAATCCTGGTTTATGTCAATCGTATATTCAGTATAGCAGTGTGTGTCCGGGCGGCCGCTCACAAATAGATAATCGATATGCTTTTCCTCAGTATACTGTCCTCCAGCAAAGAAATATAATACGTATTTCTTTCCCTCGACAGTTAAAGCTGTTTTAATAGAGGATAGAGAGGCATAGTAGGGAGAAGAAAAATACATTGTAGTGGATTCTCCTGCCTTGACTTTTTTCCTTGAGCCCACAGATTCTAGAGTGATTTGTACATCCAGATTATTATTAAACCGAATCTGCGAATCAGGCCAGTCTGAAATAGCGCCTCCAGGAATAAGATTAACCGGAGACAGGCTCACTTCCTTTATCTCCAACCAGGGGCAGATTGTGTTGTCCGATGGCGTCAGGATGAAGCTAAGCGGCACGATTTCTCCTTGCTTGTTGCCTTTATTCGCAAAGTGTCCGCTGATATCTACGGTGATATCTTGTTCCTTGATTTTAGCGAGAGACATTGTATACTTGGCTCCAACTCCTTTTTGTAGAATTGTGAAATTGTTAGCCGAACCAGTAATTCTTATGCGGGGAATGTCAATAATGATGACATTAAGGTCGCCCCATGAGTAATAAATATAAAGCGATATGCTATTCTTTGACAAATAGTTTATAGATGCGTACGCTTCGTTTGGACGAAGCGTTTCTGTATTATCCCCATTGAACGCACCTTCGCTTGATGTGATGTACAACGTTCTCTGAGCATCATCCTTAATGAACTGTTTCGAGCAGCACGTGCAAACCACAGAAAGAATAGCAAATACAATTAGTTTTTTCATCGCGGATTGTTTAAGTTGTTTGAAAGCCAGTAATAGTAACAATCAAGATAATCGTCAATATAATCTCCCCCCGTGTGAGCATTATATGTATTTATCTTATTGCAAACGGATTGATAAGTAACGCATTCATCAATAATATCACGAACAAGACTATGTCCCTGAAGGAAATAGAACGGGTCATACAAATAAGAAGTGCTTAATGAATACTGATTATAATCGTCAACAAGATCAACAAATATAGGAGAATAATTGTTAGAAGATAAATAGGACCAATACTGGCGGCCTTGACCGGTGAAATCATAGGATGGTATATATCCATTTGAGATATAATAATCCCGTCCAATATGCCAACTGGCAAAAGAGCCAAAAGACTCAACCATCAGTTGAAACCATCTAGATGTCTCCCATAGGTTATTAAAAGTCGCTCCACCAATCCTGTTATAATGGGCATAATGACCGAGTTCATGAAGTGCTGCAAAAAACAAATTACGGCGGTCTGAGCCCGAACGAAGTTTAATGAAAGGAGGGGTTAAATTACACTCAAATCGTCCGTCAGAGGTTATGGTATTGTCAATAGCAATTCTTATTTGATCGAAGCCCTGGGGGTTCCACGGAGACAATAGGGACAAATCATTATAGAAAGTGTAAGCAGCGCCCTGGGCGGCAAGTGCTGCCGTTGCTGGTAATTGAATCATCTCAACCTCGGCAGATGAGTTGTTAAAGGAGGATGCGGCTCCAAGGCAAATACAAAGCGCACTCGTGGGATTATTAGATGTGACAATCCAGTTTGAAGATTTTAAAACGGCATACACGTAACCATATGTCAAGTCTGCGGGTATAGAAAAGTTGCCATTAGCGTCAGTCGTGTCTGTATAAGTCACGGCCGGATGTATTTCTATTCTAGTTCCTTGAAGAGGGACATATTCGTTAAGAAAATCATCAAATACTGAAAGATTACACATCCTGAATCCTGTTCGATTCATCGATGGGTGCAGCACTTCGTTTTCTAGAGATGTCAAAACACTTGCCGGCAGATTATTGCCGCAACTGTTTGAATAATCGGGTACAAAGACCTTGTACACCTCATCATAGTCGATAGAATGGGGAATAACAAGATTAACAGGCCAATAAACGTAGAGAGTTGGAATAATTACTGTTGCTGTACAGCCCGTGTCAATGTCGCACTCTGAAGTCACCTCTTCCTCAGGACAATTATATGCGGTTTCCGCAAAAGAATTATAACCTTCATAGCCGAACGGTATGTATCGAACCATTAACAATTGATTCTGCTCAATGCTCCTCTGCTGCTTCTCGTCCTTTGGCCGTATAATCAAAGCCCGATGCGTAGGCTTAAGTTTTAGACCTGCAATAAAACCATTATTCCTTGAGTCTTTAGACAAACTATCGTATGCGGCCTGAAAAATCGCCAAAGAGTATTTGTCTTCGTATGGAAAGATGTTCATTTGTATGCGGTCATCCCAAACGGCCGCATCAAGATCACTCTTTGTGATTATTGGATATCTCCGCATCAGTTGCGGAGAGTTTGTCTCTGGCTGAAAATGCTCAGAACAAGACAAAACTATAATAGTGGCTATTAAAAACCAAAGATACCGATGCGAATTCATTTTTTTGTAAAGATAAGAATAAGATTTGAACAAAGGAATAACAGCAGAGCATATCTATCGTTTTATATAGTATGACGAAAGGGGACTGTGTGAAACTGCCACACATAAGCAATACCCGGCTTTCCTATTTTGGGAGAGAATCCTGTGTGGCCTTCCCTATAAGGGAACAGTTACATTTTAAAGGTATAATCGTCTATATATTTAACTATTTTGGGGTAATCTATTAGGAGAAAATTGTCAAATAATAAATCTCCTTGTACGCGACAACTGTTCAATTCATTTTCAATAAATAGAACAATACTCTGATATGATGCGGGATCAACGATTTTAGTGAGAATAAGCCATTCGGCTACCAAACTGAAGGATAATCCGCGCCAATTAATCTTCCAAAAGTTAATGCCATTATTAATAGTTGGATGAACGTATACCCAGTACATTGATTCAAGGCTGGACAGACTCTCAAAAAAATAACCTGCTGTATCACAAATAATAGTGCGTATTCTTTGGTAATCTTCGTCAAAACCATCTCCGGACCTCAAAAAATCAATAGAATAATTTATATAATTACCATTCATATCGTTTTTCCAAATCATTGTTGGTCGTGGTATTCTCGGTTTGGGTAAACTGGGGAAAAGACCTTCGCAACTGTGAAGAATATCAAAACGCCTTGAAATGATTGGTTGAAGATATAGTGATAGCTCACTATCTCGTTGTATATCAACGCTAGTATAACCTTCAAGAATGATTTGAAACCACCCCAGGTTATCTGTTTTTTTTAGAGAGAAAGCGTTGGTTTTAGTGCTAAAGCCTGATAATTCCGGTTCTTTCCCAAGACGATGAAGAACCATTCGTTTAATATCTTGATTAGTAAACATTACTTGTATTTATAATTAATAATATACTCCGATACTTTGATGTACTCGTCCTTTAATTTATTAGAGTTAACTTCAAAGTATTGATTCCCTTCGTTTACATTCTTTTGTGCCGCTCTTTGTCCTTTTGACAACTTGCTCTTTGGAGACAGCTTATACTCAGTTATTTTATAAGAATTATTTGATGGCATATACTCAATCATATCGGCTATGGTTTTATTACCGTTTATACTACCTTTGCCATTCATCGGAGTTAACTTGATATGAGATACAATCTCGGGATTCACGGATGGCTTATTCGAGCAGCACGTACAAACCATAACTAGCATTGCAAATATTAATAGTTTTTTCATAGTAATCTGATTTAGTTGTTTAAAAGCCAGTAATAGTAACAATCAAGGTAATCGTCAACATAATCTCCTCCAATGTGAGCATTATATACCTATGCACGCATTTTAAAATGCCGGGGCGGGGTCGCCGTTCTGGACAGCCTTGGAAAGAGTGCGGACTTTTTCACGCATTGAGGCTGCTTCTTTTACCATGCTGCTTTTGAGTGACGATATGGCGGCATCTGCGGCAGCGGCATACTCCGGGTGCGATTTCCTGATGCAGTTCAGCTTTTCCGTGTTGCGCATTCCCTCACATAACTTCTCGAAACGCGGGGTGCTCTGTGCCTTCATATCCGGAGAATCCCTGAAGTCCGGATAAATCAGATAGCAGTCTCCGGGATAACAAGTTGTATGGAGCGTCCCGAAGATGGGCTCTTCGTCATACTTGTTGAGGGCCCAGCGCATAACTCCGTCCATCCCGTATTTCTTGGCCTCATACACGGCATAAGCCGCTTCTGCAGGCTGGTTGGTGGACGACATCTTTCCGCTGCCACAGGAATACAGTGTGGTCTGAAGGCCTTTTGCCCTCCTGCTTTCGGCCAGGGATTTTGCATCTGACGGCCGGGCATTTTCCCAGATTGATACATCGTACATCCGGTCATACAAAGGCTCCACTTCCTTGCCGTTCACGGCGCCGCCCACCTTCAGTTGTACCCCCTTGGAGTTGGTAATGCCTTCGGCCGCTTCCACCAGCGCCAGTGTTACGTCGTATAGACGCTCGTCCATATAAAGGACGGCCATATCAAACCAGCCCTTTTCTTCCAGATGGGCGGCAAGGTCTGTGAGGAAGGCGTGCGTTGTTGTTCTCCAGCGTTCTTCCCAAGGCTGTGCGCTTAGTTTGTTGGTTACCTCTCCGGTTGCCTCGTCAAGGTATACGAAGCCCCAACCCACTCCGGTGTGATAGAACAGGTCTATCTGCCTGTTTATTCCGTGCTTGAGGTTGAGCTCCACATAATAGTCCATATCCGTGTAGTCCCACTCATAGGTGCCGTCCGTCTTCAGTTTCCACTTTATCATAGATGGCGTGGCACACGGCAAACGGCTGTTGTCCGGTCCTTCAACCGTCTGTACGCTTATTGCGTTGCCGCCGGCCTTGTGGTATAGTTCGAGTTCGCTTTCCAGCCCTGCTTGATACTTGGGATCCAGCCGTACATAATACAGGGAGAAAGGATTGGTATCCTGCCTTTCCGGCGTAGTGAATTTGAAATACTCCACATTTGTCTTTCCGGAGTAGTAACGGTTGGAGGCGAAAGGCGTTTCCCACAGGTCAAGGAAGGTCTCCCAATCCTCCGGGTCTGGCAGCGTGAAGTTGAATACCTCAAGCTCGTACTTGAAGACCACCAGGGGAGTGCCGCCAGAAACCAGTGACAATTCTCCCTTGTACATACCTGCCGGAGTACTTTCGGGAACATAAATGTCCACCCAGGCTGAATACAGTTTCCCCGCTTCAAAATCAATGGTTGTGTTGCGGGTGATTATGTCATATATGTCATAGTCTATATTCGGGTAGGCCTCCGACTTGGAGTGGACTGCATGCAGCCATCCCGCCGATACATTATCCTTGGAGATAACTGCACCGTTTTCACTTGCAAAATCAGATATCTTGATACTGACTCCGGGGAAGCCCTCTTCCAGGGTGAGTATGTCCAACCTGCTGCCCGCGTGGTCGTTTTTCCAAGCGCTGCCCTGCCATAGGCGGCTCTCTTTATAGACTCCTGCCGATGCGGTGGACAATACCCTGTTGTACTGCTTAGGGTCCAGCAACTGGTCTCCATCAGTTACCATAGCCCATACTGCTGATTCTTCCGTCTCTGGCCCGGGGACCGGCTCCGGGTTCTCACCTTCTTTTACAGGGGCGCACCTGCAAGAAACCAGAAGCGACAAAAAGAGAATGCCGATATACTTCATATTAAGGTAGACGATTATCTTTTATGGCGGCGAGGGCCGAATGTATGCTCCCCGCACACAGTTCCGTTATAAGCGTTGTGCACGGTGATATGAAGCGCACCCGCCTTGACTTCTCCCTCTATGACCGTAGGGAAACTGCTGTCGTTCAATGAGCATCCGCCGCCCACTATCTGGGCCCAGCCCTGGCCGGTGTCCGACGCCGGATCAAAGCGGTAACGGTGCTGATGGGCTGTTATGAGCACCTGGCAGCCCGCTTTCTGAAGTATGGGGCCCCAGAGGCGGGAACAGGTTCTCTGCCACGCAGCCCAGTTGTGCTTGTAGCCGGGAGCGGTGTCCGCCGGAGCTATGTCTCCGGGATTCTCGTCCGGACGGGGATCGAAAAGCGGGATATGACAGAACGCAACCAGATATGGGGCCGATGAAATGTCTTTCCGTTTGAGCGTATCCCTCAGCCATACGGCCTGGGCTTCCCTGTACGGGCCGCTGTTGAAGAGCCCGGCAAATATGGGGTTTGAATCCAGTTTGTCCTCTGCGGTATCAAGGCCGATGAGGGCCACATCACCCATCCTTACGGCGAAGTTCCTGCCCAGATCCCAATCCCGGGAGGGACGCTCTTCCGGCTGCCGGTACATCCACACGTTTTCCAGGTGCCGGTTTGCCCAACCACGGTTGTCGTGGTTGCCCGGACAGAAGAAATAAGGAATGCGGGCGCCGTAGTCCGTACGCTCAATTTCCGGCTGCAGGAATATCTTCATCTGAGCCTCAATGGTCTCTTCCGTGTTGGAGGCATCTCCGTTCCATATGACGCAGGACGGAGCAATCTGCTGCACTTTTTCTATTGCCCTGGAGAAAACATCCCACTGTACGTGGGTGTCATTGATTACACAGAAATGGGCACGGGCCTTCTTTCCAGCAGTGGTGAATGAATACACTGTGGGGTCTTCCTCATTGCCGATGATTTTCATATCATAGCCGCCTCCGTAGTGGATGCGGTCTGCCCCGATGCGGTAATAATAGGTGGTGGCCGGCTTGAGGCCGGTGAGACGGACCTGGATAACCTTGTCCGATATATCGCAGAGCCGGTAGCCGCCGCACTTGACCTTCCTGGCATCACTCAGGTCCGGTTTTTCTCCTACCAGCACATAGCCGTTGGCCAGGGCGCTTACGGCAAATGCAACGCCCATGGAAGTTTCTGCATAGTTCTCAAGCAGCGGGGCCGATGCAATCAGTCTGCCGGATTCCTCGGCCTTGGGTGCCGGAGTCTGTTCCGGAAACTCAAGCGCCTTTGCAAGGGGAGCTGATCCGGCCGCAAGTGCAATGGCGGCCGATCCTTTTAGAAAGTCCCTTCTTTTCATCTCTTACTTGATTCTGAGTACCCTGCAGCCGTGGGATGGAATCCCTTCCAGTTTCACTTCTCCGGAGATTTTGAACTCATCCCCGCTCCATAGATCCTTGGCCTTTCCTTTCCCGTTAAGGCCTATGTCCGCAAGGGATACTGTGATGTCCCGGGGCTCTTTGGACAAGTTGAACACCGCCGTGTATACGCCGCCGCCCGGAGCATCTGAAACCACTACGAGTTCCTCCTTGTCCCGGCGAAGTTGCCTGGGCGAGCTGCCCTTCTGGTTCATCCGGATAATATCGGCATTGGTGAGCATTTTAAGTGTTTCTGGATCCATAGAAAGGATGTCGCCTCCAAAAATGAGAGGGGAACGCACTATGGAGAAGAAACTCATTGTAGAGAGTTGCTCGTCGGGAGTAAGCCTTGTCTGCCTTGGAGGATTGTTGGAACCTCTGACGTTCAGTCTGCCAAGCGGAAGCATATCACAGTCCGGCCAGCAGCCTTCTCCGATATATGGATACCATTTCTCGTGGACTTCCATGATATGCTCTATCTGGAACCAGTGGTCCCATACGTCATTTACTGTGCGCCACATATTGGCGTGGGCCTTAAGATGCGCGGCGGCCTCCACCGGAGTTTCTCCCGGTGAAGTGCTCAGGACCATAGGACGGCCGCAGGCCTCGATGGCATTCCGTATGAGTTCCACCTCGTCGTCGTGGTAGTAGGGGGCCGACAGGTCGTCGTACTTCACAAAGTCCACGCCCCACTGGGCATAAAGCTCAAAGATGGAGTTGTAGTATTCCTGTGCGCCCGGCCGGGATGCCTCTACGGTAAGGCAGCCGTCGCTCCATTGGCATAGGTTCCGATCCGATGCAATCATATCGGCGGTTATTCCGGGAGCGCCCTTGATTGGAACCTTCTGCTCCACCATCCACCTTGGGATGCCTCTCATCTTGTGGAGGCCGAACTTCATACCTTTGGAGTGGACATAATCGGCAAGAGGTTTGAATCCCTGCCAGTTGGCCGATGAAGGGAAACGGTTGATGGCCGGATATTCCCGTCCATATTCGTCTTTTATGCGCGGGATGCTGTCCGTAAGGGGAGAATTCCACGCTCCGTCTATCACCACGTACTCCCAGCCCAGAGGCAGAAGATTTTCTGCCATATAATCTGTTATATCCCTGATTTCCTGCTCATTTACCGTAACGCCATAAGCGTCCCAACTGTTCCATCCCATTGGAGGAGTAGGGGTGAGATCATGAAAATCTCCGGTCTTGTGCCCGCAGGCTAAAAGAGGCAGAAGAACAAACAGTGTGGTTAGTGTCTTATTCATATGTGTGGCTATTTACCACAAATATACAAAAAAAGGCTGACTAAGTCAGCCTCTTGATTTATGTTGCAAACGGCTATTTGTTGAAATTGGCCAGATCGGGGAATTCGTACCGGTAAAGGTATGAAGTCTCGCCGTAGTCGTCTCCTACCCAGATGCATTTGTTGATCTGGTCTACGCAGACGGATTCCGGATTCGATCCTGCAACGGGATAGGCGCCAAGATAGTCCATCCTCACGGAATATTTGCCTTCTCCGTCTACGGAATGGTCAATGTCATAGACAAAAACCTTCTTGTTTTCCGAGTCTATGATCCACAGCCAGCCGGTAAGGGGATCGTAGCTGAGGCCGGCAATCTCCGATACACGGCTCTTGTCGTAAAGCTTGGTTTCCCACAGTACCTTTTTGGCATTGATGTCACAGAGGAAAAGGTGTGAATTGGACTGGGCGCCGGCAAATACCATTCCTTCCTTGTAGTAGGTAAGGCCCTCGATGCCCGAATTGCCGTAGCCTGCACATGCTTCCAGAGACATCAAGGTGGAGTACCTGGTGTTGAAATCAGGCGCCTTTATGATGCCTACGCCATCAGGCTCCATGCCAAGCAAAAGGTCATGAGTGTCCGTATTGATGGAAACGTCCTCTGCGTCACCGCCGCAGTGATACTGGGAAATGACTTCTCCGGTTAGTGTGAGGCGGCCAAGTTCACCGTCGTCACCGAGACCCCAGATGAAAGTGCCGTCTTCGCTGATGCGTACGCCTGAAAGTTCATTGAACTGGACGGTATACTTTGTCTGTTCCCCCTGCCTGGGCATTCTTGGAGGAAGGCCATTGTAGGCCTCAAGGTATGTTGTGATGTTGCCCAGATCCAGATTCTCTCCAACCTTGAGGGTCCTGCCATAGATCGAGGTAAAGGATGCAGTCCAGGAATCTCCCTTGGCAAGGTAAATGGTGAAGCCTTTGGCAAACGGGAAGTCTCCTGGGAAGTATATCTGAGCCTTGCCGGAAACGATGCTGCCGTAGCGGAAAGGATATCCGTCGTTCTGCTTGTAATTGAACTTGGTGGTCTGGGAACTGTATTCAGACTCGAAACGGGTTATGCATATACCCTCACGGTCTGTAGAACAGATTGCCCAGTTGTCATAATCTCCGTCCACGGAGAACGAGATCATGGAAGACACATCCGTGAAAGTGAAAGTATCGTCCTTCAGATAAGCCTGGGTAAGGAGGTCTTCACACTTTTCGAAAGTGGTCTTGATCTTGAGTACGCCCTTGTAAAGATATACGGATTCCGCAGGCCAGGCGGCATAGAGGCCGTCGGGGTCGAAGGGAGCCTCCGTAACGGAGCTGAGATTGCCCGTGGCGGTCTTGCCGTCGGCGGAGATGTCTCCGGCCGCAAGGGTGACGATTTCCGCGGAAGTTCCCAGGTTACCGTGAACGTAAATCTGGTCTCCGGCTTTCCAGGTACCTTTTAGGGGCGATGCCACAAACTTGTAGGTTCCGGGCTGGGGGCCAGTGGGCGTCTCCGTGTTGCCGTTCTGCCCATTGTTGTTCTCTTCCGGCTTCTGCTGTTCCTCATTGTTCTGCTCCGGCTCCGGATCCTGTTCGCAGGACCATGCAGTGAAGCTAAAAGCAAGAGCGGCAAGAAGTAGTATGCTGGTAAATCTCTTCATAAGCCTGATTATTGAACTTCGAACAGCAGGTTGTAACCGGTCTTGGATTCAAACACGCCGGTGTTTGCAAGGGCTATGCTGTAGTCTGCACGGCCGGGGAGCAGGGGATCGGAGAGCTCCAGATAGAGCTTACCCTTGTCCGTAGAGGGTGTGAAGTAACTGACAACGCAGTTGTAGCCGCTGTGCCAGGTACGGGGATCGTAACCCAGCATGCTCCTGACAATTTTTCCGTCCGATCCTTTCCAGACCAGCCAGGCCTCGCGGGGGTTCATGGGAGCCGCATAGCCTTTGTTGTTGAAGCGGATGGTAACCTTGCAGGGCTTTCCGGCTTCTACGGCCTCGTAGTGAACGTCCTGGAGTACAAGGCGGTATCCAAGGTTCCGCTCAATCTCATCGAAGCAGCCCTGTGTCTTCCAACGGGAAAGCACGTCCTGGTTGTAACCGTCGTGGAGATAAGTCCAGTGGTAGTCGGCCAGGTCTTTGAGGGTCTGCTCGCACAGGCAGTACTCCGACACTGCGCAGGTTTCGCCGCCCATGATGGTGTAGCGGGTATCGGCCATCCAGAACAGGCGGGCGTTGTCGTCGTCGAAGGTGCCGCGGTCGTTCTTATCGGCGCCGAAGCAGTCGTTGTGACCGGCAAGGCGGGAAACAACTGAACCGTCGTGAGCGGTTACCGCAGTGATGGTGTCTTTCACGGACAGGTTGTACATCTTCATCTTGAAGGTAGGTGTACGGAGCTCAATCTGGCGCGATGCGGGAAGGGCATCCAGAAGGGCGTCGGTGAGCTGCTTGCGGGGTTTGTAGTCATTTGCCGACTTGGGGCTGAAGCCAAAGTGGCTGGTGTAATACCATTCACCCCATACGCCCACGAAGCCTGCCTGGAGCACGAAGATCACGTCCTCGTATTTCTGCAGGGTGGGCTTGAGCTGCTCCACGTGCTTGAGGACGATGTCCACCTCGGCGTCCTTCTCATCGGCCTTCTCGTCCTGAGTGTAGGCGAAACGGACGATGGCCTTTGCGCCGCCTTCACGGATGGCGTCCAGGCTGGACTGGACCAGCTTGACGTATTTGGCAGAAAGGTTGCTGCCGATGTAGTCCGTGAGGTAGAATTCCAGCAGCATGAGGCTGTGGCCGGTGGTACGGCGGGCTTTCACGTCTCCTGCCCCGATAGGGCTTTCGGAGTCCTTGTGCACCTCGTGGGTGGCATAAAGGCCTCTTTCCGGATTCACCAGGGTAGCGGTGGTCTCCGAGTAGGTCACCTCAGTTCCGGATACGGAATCGTTGGCGCCGGGGAGGGCGCTTGCCCCCATTCCCTTTACCTGGATGGCAATGTCCTTGGCCGCCGCAGTATACTCTTTGGTGGCATCCTGATTTATGGACACGTTCACCTTCACGTCATTTACCGACAGGACGGATACCTTGTATTCGTTGTTTCCAAGGGCCTCTACGCCGGCAAAGGCCGGTTTGTCTGCCTTTACGCGGAGGGCGCCGTCCGACTTTGTGGAAATCTGGAGCGTCACGGACGTTCCGGACTGGAGGGCGTCCGAGGGGGCTCCGCTTACGGTGAGTTCAGGGTCTGCCAGTTCCTTCTTGGGTTCCGGAGTGGGGTTGACTTTGTTGTCTTCTCCACAGGCGGCGGCAAGAAGTAGCGTGGCTGCAAGGGGGACGATATAAAACAGTTTTTTCATAGGGAAGTGGGTTTACTATTCAACAAAGCCGGAACGGGGATCGTTCTGCTGGATTCCGCTGGTGAGGACCTCGTCACTGGGGATCAGGAGGGCGATACGGGGATCGTCGTACCTGATAGTGGTGAAGGGATGGTAACCAACGTAGCGGCGGTCAAGGGTTCCCTTGTTGCGGAAGATGGAGAATGCGCGGTCTCCCTCGAAGCAGAGCTCCATGCGGCGCTCGTCAAGGACGATGTCCAGGAGGGCGTTGTTGGTGCCGTAGAGGGAACCGTCGTAGCCGTGCATGTTGCCCGTGGAGAACATGGCGTCGTTAGGAAGGCCTGCGCGTTTGCGGATAAGGTTCACATCGTCAAGGGCCTTGGCGTCGTTCTTGCGGGCAAGAGCTTCAGCCCTGTTCAGGAACACTTCGCCCCAGCGGAGCATAACGGGGGAGGACATGGTTGCCTGACCGTCCTGCCATGCGAACTTGGAGTTCATATAAGGAGCGTACATATTGGTACGGAAACCCCAGCCAAGGTCTTCGTCGATGTCCGGGCGGATGTAGGCGGGAGTCTTTCCGTTCCAGAAGGTGGCGTCGCCGGTGAAGTTGTGGTCAATAAACCAGCGGTCGTAACCGTTCACGCTGGTCTTCTTGGCAGTGTACTGTGTTCCCTCATAGGTGAACACATAGTCTCCGGCGGCGTTGGGCGTGAGCCCGGCCACGTGGGCGGTATAGCATGCCTGGTTCTCGAAGGGAACGGGGAAGCAGACCGTCTGCTTGCCGTTGTTCAGGACCACGGTGTTTACCGGCTTGCCGGTGTCAGGCCATACATCGGCCTCACTGTTGTACCACTTGTAATTGAAGTAGGCGTTGAAGCGGTTGTCCATGCAGCTGCCGTCGGCGTTCTTGTAGCGGTTGTAAAGTTCGATGAGCTCGTCGCTGTAGTACCATTCACCCCAGCCGTTGGTAGAGTACGCCTCGCAGAGGTACATGGAGCCGATGGTGGCTTCCGGTGAAGGGTGGTCCGTGGGATATGTGAGATGGATGCACCAGATGGTTTCGTTCTGGTTCCAGGTGTGTTTGGGATAATCCTGAAGCTGGTTCAGTGTATAAACGCCTTTCACGGAGCCGGGAGCGTTGTCTATGAGTTCGTCGCAGAGTGTGATGCAGTCGTCAATGTGATCGTCCCCCATGAACAGGTATACGCGGGAAAGCAGTGCCCTGGCGGCGGTGGCGGAAACATATGAAGCATCTCCGCGAGCTTCACCCTCATCCATATATTTGATGGCGTCCTTGAGGTCTTTCACAATGGCGTCGAACACCTCACCAACGCTAGCGCGGGTTGTTGTGGAGTAGTCCATGCCAATCCTGAGGGGAACGCCGGGGAGATCCCTGCCGCATACGTACGGACGGGCGAACAGCGTTACCATATGGAAGTGTGCGATAGCCCTGAAGAACAGGTTTTCTCCCAGCATCTGGGAAGCCACCTTCTTGTCCTGTTCGCTGGCGCTGGACTCCACGGCCTTCAGGAGACCGTCTATGTTGGAATTGGCCGCATTGATTATCTTGTAGGCCATCCACCATGTGTAGGTCTTGTTCTTGCCGTAGTCCACGTCCTCATAGCGGTAAGGGGATGTGAACGGGTCTTCAGAGTAACCGGAAACGGTCACGTTGTCTCCGCGGCTCTCAGTGAGCTGGAAGAGGTGGCGGATATAGGTGTTGCCGGCTTCGGACGTTCCCTTATACTCCAGATTGTCCTTGAAGAGGGCGTAGATGCCGTCCGTGGTATACTCTGCCGCTGAAGGATTCTCCGCCAGCGCAGATGAAGTCATCGCATCCGATGAATAGAAGTCCATATTGCAGGACACCAGGGTGAGGAGAGCGATTCCAATTGCAAATATCTTTTTCATAACTGTAGTCTCCTTTTAGAATTTGATGTCAACACCAAGAACAACGGACATAGGAACGGGATAAACGTCCGAGTACATGCCCGGGAGGCTGTAGGAACCCACTTCCAGGTTCACCTCCGGATCCATGCCGGAGAACCTGGTGTAGGTGAAGAGGTTGTCGGCCGACAGGTAAACGCGTGCCGCGCTCATCTTGGCCTTGCTGATCTTCTTCTGGGGAAGATCGTAGGAGAGGGTTACGTTCCTGAGGCGGAAGAAGCTGCCGTCTTCCAGGTATCGGGAAGACAGTTCGTGGGCTTGGCTGTTACCGCCTTTCTTGGCCTCCGGATGGGTGGCCTTGTAGTTTGTGCCGTCCGGGTCTCCATCTTTCCAGCGTACCCAACCCAGTCCGTTGTTCAAGGACTGCTGGTTGTACTGCTGCTGGGCGCCGTCGGTGTCCATGATGGCCCAGCGGGTGCGGTTGAATATCTTGTTGCCAACTACGAAGCTACTGTTGGAGCTGAGAGTGAAGTTCTTCCAGGTAATGCCAAA
>CAMJJZ010000002.1 GCA_946406275.1 uncultured Bacteroidales bacterium
GATTCTCAGTTTACTGCCGTCCGGCTGGAGGTATGGATGCACACCGGGACGCGCAGGACCGGCATAAGCCACGGCTGCAAGCAGCATGGCGGCAAAGCACGGTATGAGGCGGCGGAGCATCATCGTTCAAGAATAAAGTATTCAGACTCATCTTTCCTGAGCCAAACAAGCGTATTGGTAACCCTCACCACTTCAACGTCAACACTGGGTTCGTAAGCCTCTTCCATTCCCTGACGTACCATCTTGTAGCTCACGGAGATATGGCTGCCGGGCGTGAGTTCCCAAGGGATGTTCCCCAATGCCTGGACAGTTAGTGTAGAGGGATCCAGAATTCTGTATGTCCAGTACCCGCCAAAGTGGAAGGACGATGACTGGCGCACGCCTGTGGGAAGCACGTTGACTCCTTCTATGCCGTAGAAACCGGGAACTTTGTTAAGCGTAAGAGGGTCCGGCACTCCCTGGTCCATTGTGACCTGGATGCTGTGTTCACCGGCCTTGAATACAATCTTGGTGCTTCTGGGATAGATACTTTCGTTGGACGTAACCGTATATGGAAGCGACCATGAATTCTTTCCGGTCTTCGAACTCTCACCTATCGTCACCCACGATACCGCATCTTCCGGGACGGATATCTCCCATTCGGCGTCACAGGAAATGGTGAACGCGGCATCCGCCCCGTCCGGGGATATGCTCTTGGTGAAATCCGTGACCTGGCGGTCGATGAGAAGATAATCGGCCTCCGGCTCCTGAGTGGGCTCCTTGGGATGGCAGCAGCACACAGGCAGCAAGACTAACAGTAATAAAACAGGCCGAAAAAACCTCATTATACGTAGTATCTTATCACGCAAATATACTATATTTCGGTAAGAATTACTATTTTTGCAACACAAAAATGAACTGACATGCTATTGATGACCATACTCTTTCTGGCCGGACTCGCCATGGTGGTACTGGGAGCGGACTGGCTGGTAGACGGCGCATCCTCTGTTGCACGCCGCGCCGGACTCAGCGAGTTCGTCATCGGCCTCACCATCGTTGGAATGGGAACATCGGCCCCGGAAATGGTTGTAAGCCTGGTGGGCGCGCTGGAAGGAAACGGAGATATTGCCGTTGGCAACGTGGTGGGCTCAAACATATTCAACACCCTGCTCATATTGGGCCTTACGGCCATTATCCTCCCCATGGGCATCACCCGTTCAAACAGGAAGAGGGATATTCCCATGAACCTCCTGGTCACCTTCCTCCTTGTGCTGCTGGGCATGGAGTATAGCATATTCGGAATAGGGACCGACGGTCTCAACCGCTTAGACGGCGTCATCCTCCTTATCCTATTCATGGCCTATATGTGGATCAGCTTCAAGAGCGGAAAGGACCAGAATAAGGAGCAGGAAGGTGGAAAAACGCAGAAGCTGTGGGTCTCGATATTCATGATACTGGCCGGCCTGGCGGCTCTTGTGATAGGCGGAAATCTCTTCGTGGACAATGCCACCGGAATTGCTTCACAGCTTGGAATAAGCGACAAGTTCATAGCCGTAACCATCCTTGCAGGAGGCACTTCCCTGCCGGAACTGGCAACCTGCGTGGCCGCCGCCGTCAAGAAGAAGGGGCAGCTTGCCCTGGGCAATATCATAGGCTCGAATCTTTTCAACATACTCCTGATCCTGGGAGCATCGGCGGTAATAGCCCCCATATCGTTCCAGGGTATTAACTTCGTAGACATGGGTGCCCTCCTGGTGAGCGCCGTGGCACTGGTCACTTGCCTCTTTGTGGGCAAAAAGAACCAGCTGGACCGCCTTGACGGCTCCCTGTTCCTCATTATCTGGGCCGCCTATATGGCATATCTAATCGTTAATCTGTAGCAGAAATGAACCTCCTTTATATCCTCCAGACCAATCTGAACGCCGATTCCCTGGCCGTAAAGCGTCAGGCCATAGTGGAAACCATAAAGACCACCCCGCCGGACCAGCTTATTGACAATCTCATTAACCAAGCCATCCAGTTTGGCCTCAAGGTCCTGGCAGCGCTTCTCATCTATATCATAGGCGCATGGATAATCAGGATGGTGAAAAACGGACTCAAGAAGAGCTTTGCCAGGAAGAACACGGAAAAGACCCTGGCGTCGTTTACCCTGAGCCTTGTGAGCATAGGCATGTGGATAATCGTGATTGTCATATCCATAAGCACGCTTGGCATAAACACCACCTCACTTGCAGCCCTCCTGGCAGCCGGAGGCATGGCTATTGGCATGGCCATGAGCGGTACCGTCCAGAACTTCGCCGGCGGCATCATGATCCTGGTGTTCAAGCCTTTCAAAGCCGGTGATTTCATTGAGGCGCTCGGATTCAGCGGAATCGTGACTGATGTGAATATTGTCAGCACCAAGCTTCTCACCACGGACAACCGCCGCGTCATCCTCCCCAACGGAGCTCTCTCTAACGGCAATATAAACAACATAAGCGCAATGCCCCTGAGAAGGGTGGACATCAACGTGAACGTACCTTACGGAACCGATGCAGAAGCCGTGAAGAAGGCCCTCCTGGAGATTATAGGCACATGTCCCTATGTTCTGGATTCCACCACGCAGGGGGCCGCAGACCCGTTCGTGGCAATAATGAGCCTTGGAGACAACGGCGTAAACTACGTAACCCGCAGCTGGGTCTCAGCTACGGATTACTGGAATGCATATTTCTTCCTTAACGAGAATTTCTATACCCAGCTGCCCGCGAAGTACGGAATAGGCTTCCCTTTCCAGCAGATGGATGTCCATATCAAGAACTAGAGTTCTTCCTTGGACAGGACAGGATTGCTGTAGATGTGCAGCAGGATGTCCCTGAGGTCTTCCTGATTGAGGGTTGGCTCCACCTTTTTGAGCTGACCCTCAATATATTTCTTAAAGGCCGACATATCTTCCTGGGTATACTTGTCTGCGTACTTGGCGCCGGGATTCACAATGTCGTATGCCATGTAATTGGTTTTCCACAGCTTATAGCCGCTGATGATGCGGCGGTCCATGGCGTGGCGGATGCTTTGGAAGCGATCGTTCTTGTCACATAGAGAGGCTTCATGGAGTTCCTCGTCCGTAAGAGGCTCACCTATGTGGAGATGCACGTTGCCCTTATACTGCTTGATGCCCACCATTATGCTCTGAAGGTCTTCGTGCTCCGTCTTAACGTATTTCTGCGTACGGGAAATGAGGATTTCACGGGCTTTGAGGATGTCACAGGGCTCGTACTCGTAAGAGATGCTCATAGGGACGATATTGAGTTCCTTGAAGTCTTTTACGAAGTCTCCGCTTCCGCTCATGTTGAACATCTTCAGGAGCCCCTGCTCCGTAACGTCCAGACCGTTTTTGGTGCGGCCTTCCTTCTGGGCAATCCAGACCGATGCCGTGCCGCCTGTAACAGTTTCCCTGATATATTTGGACAGGAGCTGGGACGACAGGTAAAGCTCTCGGGCCGATATTCCGCGGATGACCTTGATCATACGATTGGAGCGGATCAGGAGCTCCACGGTAGGATCCGTAAGGAGGTTGTCCCCTACTGCTATCTGGGTCATGGGAAGGCCGTTCCTGTAAAGGATAATCTGGGTGAACGCTGGATCCAGGATGATATCCCTGTGATTGGACATGGCAAGGTAGCAGCCGTCAATGGCCTTGAGCCTTTCCAGACCGTCGTAGGAGAATTCCTTCACCGTGGTCTCGATGACCCATTCCACGGCCTTTGACATAACCATGGACTGGAACTGGTCTACGGTCTTAATGCTGCGCAGAATGTCCCTCAGATAGGTTTCCGGCTGGTTGGGGAAGATATACTTGGATACCCACGGAACCGCAGGATGGTTTGCCACCTTGGAAAGGCCGGCGGAAGCATCTTCGTCCCCAAAGGGAGCGATATCATTGAATTCGCTGTTCTGATCCATAAGATTACCAATTAACTATCCACAAAGTTAGAAAAATATTCCGCCCTTTCCAATAGTGAACTGTCTCCGTAACTGAGGAATCGGAATCCGTTTGCAAGGGCATAGTCGTAGATAGTGCGCCAATCACCGTTGACAAAGGCCGATACAAGCAGGATAAGTGTACTCTCCGGCTGATGGAAATTGGTTACCAGCCTTTCCACAATCCTGAACCTGAACCCGGGCACGATGATAATCCTGGTTCCCAGCGACAGTTTGTCAAGCCCCTCTTTCTCAAGGTATCTGACGATGGCGTCCAGCGCCTCCCGTGTAGAATAAGTGTATTCCCGGGTATAAGGAGCCCACTGCTCCACATCCTCCGGACACCCCTTCTCCAGACAGGAAACGCCTGCATAATAAAGGGATTCAAGTGTACGGACCGATGTGGTTCCCACCGCAATTACGCTGCGCTCCCCGTCCCTGAGGGTTTCAATAAGGGACTTTGATATCACAAACGGCTCACGATGCATGGGATGCTCGCTCACCAGTGAACCTTTAACCGGAAGGAACGTACCTGCTCCTACATGCAAACACACAGTTTCCGTATCGATTCCCTTGGCCCGGATTCTCTCCAGAACGTTTTCCGTAAAGTGAAGACCGGCCGTAGGAGCGGCCACAGAGCCTCTAATACGGGCGTAGAGAGTCTGATAACGTTCCACGTCCAGAGCCTCCGATTCTCGGTTCAAATACGGCGGAATGGGAATTGTCCCGCATATCTCCAGAACCCTGGAAAAGGGATATCCTCCGTTCCATTCGAAGCGGACATGACCGGTCTGTCCATCCCTGTCCTCAAGAACGGCACGCATTGCAAGCTGCTCTATTTCAGGAGAATTCTGAGGATTTGCAAGAGTAAGCACATCTCCTTTCCACTTCTTTGCATTACCCAGAACGCATTTCCAGGTTGTGCTTTCAGTGGCGGCAAAGGCGGTATTATACTCCACTGGTATTACCGGTTCAAGACAGAAAATCTCTATATGAGCGCCTGTAGGCTTTACAAAATGCAATCTGGCAGGAACCACCTTGGTATCGTTGAAAACCATAATCGCATTGTCCGGCAAAAGATCCGGAAGCTCACGGAAAACATATTGGGAGACCTTACCGGCCTTATAATGCAGAAGCTTTGAGCTGTCCCGCTCCGGGAGAGGATATTTCGCTATCCTGGAGTCCTCAAGCGAATAATTGTAATCTTCTATGTGTATCTCAGGAATCATGAGAATTCAAAATTTACGCAAAGTTAACCATTTTATCGCAAATATCTCAGCGGCGTAATTATCGGTGTAAAGAGCACGAACGAAGTTTACATTATTAAATCCAAACCGACCAGACAGACGCCGAAACTTGTAAACAAATTACAATAAATTCAAGAAAATGAATATATGCGCGAAACTATGGCAGGGAGCAAGAAGTGAAATTGTTCCACACTTTATATAATACTATTATAATCAACTATTTATATATGATTATATACAATAATAATTCAGCATAAAATAGCATTAAAAAACCGAAGTGGTTACATAATAGTTTCATATTGGCATAAATACACTAATTAACGCAAAATAAATCAGTACGTTAATAATATTTATATAATGTACTACTTAACATATATTTAAACAGGAATCCCCTTCCCCTGTTCAAAAGTAATTCTGTAAACTCATTGAAATCCCGACCGAAATTTTTACATTTGTGAAAACAATGTTGTAAATCATGAACCGTCGTCTTTTGCTGTTTTTGCAGGCACAAAACATTACTCAGTCGCAATTTGCTGATACGCTTTCCGTAGCACGCGGAAGCGTCTCCCATATTTTGTCCGGACGCAACAAACCAGGCTATGAATTCCTGGAAAGTCTCGCACTCCACTACCCTGCCCTTAACATTGACTGGCTGTTAACCGGCAAGGGATCCATGTACAAGGATGATTCTCAGCCGGAAAACATGCCCCAGGAGGCCACAGGGAACCTGTTTTCCAGTCCACAGACACCTGAAATAGACCATATCATGGTGTTCTATAAAGACAATACTTACAAGATTTTCACGGCGGAACAATAATTTTTAGTAAATTTGCACTGCACCAAAGCTCTGCAAAATGCTGTTCGGTAGGAATAAACGTAAGAATACTGGTCTTGAAAAGGAGGTCTCCGGCATCCTTTTCCGCAATCCCGTGGGCTCTACGCAGCCCTGCAAAAGTGCGTCCTTTATTGTCACGGCACCTCCAAAAGACAACGTAATCAACTGGATATCAGCCATAAGGCAGCATTATGAAGGAAAAGTCATACTGGTGGACATAGCAGAAGATATCCAAAGGAACTTCTCCCTTTCGTATGACTTTGCAGACATAATCGTCATCAATCCCAACAAGAACGGCGGAATCAATGCAATGGATATTTCAGACACCGTATCCATGCTGGATTCACTGCTGTCGCTGCGGTTGTGTTACGAGAAATACACACCCGTTTACCTCAGAATCTCAAATGAGCTCACCCCTGAGGAATTGGATACAGTGCTGTCTTACAGCAGGTTATCCGGGATAGACGGCATAGTTGCACATGGCCTTGCCAAGGTCAAAAGTATATATGAGCATACCCAGGGCCGCATTCCCATTATAGGTTGCACGGAGAATCCGGAAGAAGCCTTGCAGCTTCTTTCTTCCGGCGCTTCCCTCGTGGAATTGAACGCCGGTCTTCTCTCCGTTAAAAAGACCCTCAAAACACTTCTGGAAAAGTCATGATCCAAGCTTCAATTGTGACTATAGGCGATGAGATTCTCATTGGCCAGGTTGTTGATACCAACTCCGCTCACATTGCGCAAGCTCTTGAAAATGTGGGCGTTAAGATTGCCGGCATGTACTCTGTTCCGGACAATGCACAGGTGATGGAGAAGACCCTCCAGGACCTCCTGTCATCGTCGGACATAGTCATTACAACCGGCGGCCTAGGCCCCACAAAGGACGATATCACAAAGGCCACTCTCCTCAAGATTTCCGGCAGCAAGGGCTATAGGGAAGATCCGGACCAGCTTGAGATGGTACGGAAGATCCTGCAGGGCAGAGGCCTGGACATGCTGCCAAACAACCGGGCGCAGGCGCTTGTGCCTGACAAGGCGGAAGTAATTGTAAACAAGCTCGGTACGGCCCCGGTAATGGTTTTCCGCAACTTGTTTGGCAAGGGCACGCTCTATTCCCTTCCCGGCGTCCCCCACGAGGCCGTAGGTGCCATTCCAGACATCGTAGCCGATATAAAGAAACACTTTAGCCCCGGTGAGATAGTCCACAGTAATATAATGGTTTACGGCATCGCAGAATCCGCTTTGTCAGAACTTATCGCCCCATGGGAAGACGCCCTCCCGGCCGACATGCATCTTGCCTACCTGCCCAATCCCCTCACAGGAATCCGTTTAAGGCTGTCTTCGTATTCGGATAATACATCTGATACCCTGGAACGCCAAAAGGCCCAAATAGCCAAATTAAAGGCCATTCTGGGCAATAAAGTGTACGCCCTCAAGGATACGAATCTTGAGCAGGCCCTGGGAGAGCTTCTCCTGGAGCGCGGAAAGACCGTCTCGTGTGCTGAGAGCTGCACTGGCGGAGAGATAGCCCACCTGTTCACCACGGTTGCCGGCTCGTCGGCCTATTTCCTTGGCTCAGTCACGTCTTATGCAATATCGGTTAAGGAAAAGGTGCTTGGGGTAGATCCTGATATCATAGAGAAAAACGGAGTGGTTTCAAGCGAGGTTGCAGCCGCCATGGCAGAGGGCGTACGGAAGCTTACGGGCAGTGATTATGCCGTTTCTACCACCGGCCTTTCCGGCCCGTCGGGAGACGGAGTGAATCCGGTTGGAACTGTGTGGATAGGAGTCACCGGACCTCACGGAACAATCACCCAAAAGTACTGTTATCGCAGCGACCGCAAGCGCAATATAGAACGTTTTGCCTCCACCGCACTCAATCTGCTCCGTTTATATATCCTGGGGGACTAATTCATTGATATATAATAAAAGTAACACTAATGTTTACTTATATAACATTAGTGTTACTTTTGTATTGATATTTAACCTATCTCCCTAATTCAGAACACTTTATAACACGCCCCAGAACGTTCATCAGATTCTGGCCGGAAATCTTCTCCACCTCCTCCATAGTGTATCCGTGACGTATCAATTCTTCCAGCAGGACAGGCAGTTTTGAGACATCGTCAAGACCCGTTGGAGTGACTTCGATTCCGTCAAAGTCCGTACCTATTCCCACGTGATCTATACCGCATTTTTCCACGGCGTGGTCTATGTGACGGATGATGTCATCTATGCCCGGAAAGGGCTGGGCATCGTCGGTAAGGAAGAAGGGATAGAAATTGATTCCTACGTAACCGTCCACGTCGGCAATGGCGCGGAGCATATCGTCAGTAAGATTACGCCTGTGGAGGCAAAGTGTGCGGCAGCAGGAATGGGTTGCGACGATGGGAGCCTTCGAATACCTGATGCAGTCGTAGAACGTAGCATCCGAGGCGTGAGAAATATCCACCATCATACCCAGACGGTTCATCTCCTTAACCACTTCCCTGCCGAAATGACTGAGTCCGCCCCAAGTCTTTCCTTCCGCGGCGCTGTCCGCGATGGCGTTGTCTCCATTGTGAGTAAGGGTAAGATATCTTACGCCAAGGCGGTGGAAGAGTCTCAGGAGCGGAAGCGATTCCTGAATGGGAGAACCGTTCTCCATTCCCAGGAAAACGGAGAATATACCTTTATCCTTATTAGTGGCCGCCTGCGCAGGAGAAACCGTAATAAGGGCATTTCCGTCCTTCTCTACGGCATCCTGGACAGCGGCTATCATTTCCATAGCATGGACTGTTGCAGCGTCAGGAGCGGTCTCTGCGGACGTATAAAGGGCAAAAAAGGAGCCGTCGACTCCCCCGCGCCTTAGCTTGGGAAAATCGACGTGCCCCGTTTGATTGTCGATACTTATGTCCCTGGAGCGAAGAAGCTCGGAGGGTGTATCGACATGAGAGTCGTAAATCATTGCTTACTTGAGGGGTGTGCCCTTGGGTGCAAGAGTGGACTTCACGATCTTGCCAATCTTGAAGACGGGAGCACCGGAATAGTACAGTGCGCTGCCACCTACGAGTGTAGCATCGATAGTCTCAGCAGAGCTCACGGTAGCCTTGGCGTTGCCGGTGAGGTTTGCAACCACGTCTGCGTTGATGAGGCCGTCGGCGTCGATGTCACCATTCTTCTCACCGCGTACGGAAAGAGCTGCGGTTTCACCGGAAAGGACAATCTTGGAGTTGCCCACGGCGTTGACGTTGATGTTGTCTGCCTTTGCAGCGAGGGCGATCTTGGCATTACCGTTGCCGTTCACGTTTGCAACAGGGGTCTCTGCGCCGATGGATACGGTAGCATTGCCGTTACCATTTACGGTGAGATTGCCGGTGTTGGCGGAAAGCTTGAGGTTGGAGTTGCCGTCGTTGGTGATTTCAATCTTGTCGTCGGCCTTGAGGGAAAGAACTGCCTGGGCGTTCTTGGTCATGGTGATGGCAGCAGTGGTGGCAATCACTGAAAGGCTCTTGACCTGGGACCTGTCACCAAGGGTGAGCTGGAGGAATTCGCCGGGGAATTCTACAGCGGAAGTAACGGAAGCGTTGTCCGCCATGGTGATGGCTGCAATCTCAGGCATGGTAACCACTGCCCTGAAAGTGGGCTGGGCCGCATTCTTTGCCTTATAGAGCTTCTTGATGTCCTTGGGAACGGATTTATCGTCATAGCCGATATAGAGGGTCTTGGCCCTGACATATACCTGAACATAAGGAGAAAGGGCGTTGTCTACGGTGAGACGTACTCCGCAGTCACCTTTGTCTATGGTAACCTCGAAATCATTTGCCACGCTCACGGAAGTGAAGTCACTCACTGGAAGGACTTTGTCTTCCAACTGGATAGTGAAAGACTGCTGCTCCTGTGCAAGGGCGACGGTTACAGAAAGAGCCATAACGGAAGCAATGGTTCCGATAGCCTTGAAGAAGTTTTTCATAATCATTAAGTTTTATGTTAAATATATTAGTTATCAATCTGCTCCATAAGCGTTGTCCATTCGTCCGTCTGGGAGTCAAGGCCAAGCTTAAGTTCCAAGTATTCACGAGTTAACTCATAAATATCCTCATTATTTCCGGGATTTGCAAGTATTTTTTCAATAATCTGCATCCTCCCTTCTTTCAGTGCTATCTCCTTCTCTAGGAAAGAAATGCGGTTACGTATCTTTCTATCCTCCTTGGACAGGGCCTTCTGACGCTTGAAAGACTCGGCAGCGGCGTTGTCTTTCACCGGTGCGTCATTCACGGCCTCCTTCTGCTTTACCTCCAGCTCATGAAGGCTTTCCAGTTTGCGGCGTTCCAGGAATTCCGCAACCCCTCCGAGGTGCTCCTTCACGCGGCCGTCCCTGAACTCATACAACTTATCCACAAGCCCTTCCAGGAAGTCACGGTCATGGGATACGACAATAAGCGTGCCATCAAAGCTTTTAAGGGCCTGCTTGAGCCTGTCCTTGGAGAGAATGTCCATGTGGTTGGTAGGTTCGTCAAGCGCCAGCACATTGTATGGAGAAAGCATCAGGCGGGCCATTCCAAGCCTTGCCCTCTCCCCTCCGCTAAGGACCGACACCTTCTTGTCTATATCCTCTCCCTTGAACAGGAACGCGCCCAGGATATCTCTGAGCTTGGTCCTTATCTCTCCCACGGCAACCCTGTCCAAAGTATCGAACACGGTTATGGAGCCGTCAAGTATGTCTTCCTGGTTCTGGGCATAATAACCGGTCTTCACATTGTGGCCTATCTTTGCTTCGCCTTCAATGGGGGTAAGTTCTCCGGTTATAACGCGCATCAAGGTGGTCTTGCCTTCTCCGTTACGGCCAACCAGGGCTACTTTCTCTCCCCTCTTTATCTCTATCTGGGCATCCCTGAACACAATCTTTCCAGGATATCCTACCGTAAGATCCGTGCCCTTGAACACTATGTCACCGGAGCGCTGGGCAGGAGGGAATTTGATATTGATCCTGGAATTCTCCGTCTGGTCTATCTCTATCCTGTCAAGCTTCTCAAGGGCCTTTATACGTGACTGCACCTGATTGCTCTTGGTGGGCTTGTAGCGGAAACGGTTGATGAAATCCTCCGTCTTCTCTATCATGCGCTGCTGGTTCTCATATGCCGCCGTCTGCTGGGCCAGACGCTCCGCACGGAGTTCCACATACTTGCTGTAGGGCACTTTATAGTCGTTTATATGCCCAAGCATGATCTCCACGGTACGTCCGGTCACATTGTCCAGGAACTTGCGGTCGTGGGAAACTAGCAGCACGGAACCGCGGAAAGCCTTCAGATAGTCTTCGAACCATTGTATGGACTCTATGTCCAAATGGTTGGTGGGCTCGTCAAGTAGAAGCACGTCTGGCTCGCCAAGAAGGATCTTGGCAAGTTCCATACGCATGTTCCACCCCTGGCTGAAGGTCTCCGTATTCCGCTCAAGTTCTTCTTCCTTGAAACCAAGGCCTTTCAGTACCTTCAGGGCACGGGTCCTGGGAGACTCGCCGGATTCCAGGGAAAGCCTGTCGTTGATTGTATTCATCCGGTCTATGAGAGCGGCATATTCGCCGGATTCATAGTCCTCTCTCTCCGCAAGCTTGGCAGACAGCACTTCCAGTTCGGCCTCCATATCATGAATATAATCAAAGACAGAAAGAACTTCCTCTATCACGCTCACGCCTTTGTGATGCTCCATGATCTGGGGCAGATAGCCTATCCGGATGCCAGAGGGCTTGTCTATGGAACCTGAAGTGGGCTGCTGCTCACCGGTGATGAGTTTCATCACCGTGGATTTCCCGGCGCCGTTCTTCCCCACCAGCCCAATCTTGTCCTGCTCACTGATATGGAAGCTGATGCAGTCCAGAAGTGTGAAACTGCCGAAAGAAACCGTTACGTTGTTGATGGAAATCATGCCTCTTTCTTACACATCAGGATTGAGAACTCATACAGCCCGTACAGAGGTATGGCAAGGACAAACATGGAGAAAGGGTCGCTGGGCGTAATAAGCGCTGCAAGGACAAGGACTATGACGAATGCATATTTCCTCCCCTTCCTCAGCATGGGACGATCAACTATTCCTATGCTTGAAAGCGCCATTATCACCGTAGGAAACTCGAACAGGATGCCTATGAGGAATACCATCGAAATAAACAGTGACATGTACGATCCCAGGGAGATGGTATTCACGATGGCTTCGCTCACGGAGAAGTTCACAAAGAACATAAGACACACCGGGAGCACCACGAAGTACCCTACTGCAACTCCAAGATAAAACAGTCCCGACGAAAGAAGGAACGCCTTCCGGACAGGTTTCCTTTCATTGTCATAAAGCGCCGGCGCCACAAACTTCCAGATTTCCCATATAATATAAGGAAAAGCAACCACCACTCCGCACAGGACCGAGACCTTAAGGTACACGAAGAACTGTGCAGAGAGTTCGATATTGATCAGATCCATTGAAAAGTCCACCCCCGGAAGGCGGTAGAGCGGGAAATCCGGCCTGGTTGGCCATAGGACAGCCTTGAACAGCTGTTTGGGGAAGCACATGAAAACGACGGCCACCGACACCAAAGCCAGAATCGAGCGGAACAGGGTTCCCCTCAATTCTTCAATGTGGTCCCAGAAGGACATCTCCTTGTCCTTCGCGGCCACCTTACTTTTCGTCCTTATTATACTCGGTTTTGGTATCGGCACCCTCCACTTCCTTCTCAACCTCGTTCATGCCCTCCTTGAAACTCTTGACGCCTTTGCCAAGCCCTTTCATGAGCTCGGGAATCTTCTTGCCGCCGAAGAGAAGGAGAACTACCAGTACGATAAGGATGATTTCCCATGTACCGAACACCATAGGGTAAAAAAGCATACTCATAATTATTGGAGTTTTTCAAACATCTGGATTATGGCCTCAGGGCAACGCACCGGCCGGAAGGTTTTACTGTCAATAAAGCCTAGCACCACCAGGCCTTCCGCGCAGATCTCTCCATTCTGGTTCACCACGGTCTGTGCGACTTCCATCTTTGCCATAGGTTCTTTCACTACGGAGGCGGTTGCAGTGAGGACGTCTCCCATCCTTGCCGGATGGCGGTAACGGCACTCCACAGATATAATGGGAATGAGCACTCCGAACTGTTTTTCGAACTGCTCGATGGGGCAACCGAGGTCCACCATCATCTGGCTGCGCGCGTTCTCGAAGAAACGGATATAATTTGAGTGATGGACAATGCCCATCTGGTCCGTTTCATAGTATCTTACAGGGAAAGTAGTGGAAAAAACCTTCATAACAAAAATGTTATACGCTATAACTTTCTTGTTTTATTTACTATTTGTCAGCTGTTTAATCTTTGCCTCGAGAGATTCTATCTTGGAGAGCGAATCAGACTCCTTTTTACGCTCAGTTTCAATGACGGCGGCCGGAGCATTGGCTGTAAAGCGCTCATTTGAGAGCTTTGCACGCACTCCGGCAAGGAATTTCTGAAGGTATTCCAGGTCTTTCCTGGCCTTGGCAAGTTCCTCTTCAACGTTCACCGTAGAGTTGAGCACAACGAACATTTCAGTGGTCCTGACCATGAGGCCTACGCCCTGAGAATCTCCGAATCCTTCCACGAGTTCCAGCTTCACGTTGGCAAGTTTTTCGATAACGGCAATGCAAGGGAAAGCAGTAGCTTTTACTTTGAGCGTGAGCTGCTCCTTGGGAGGGATGTTGCGCTGGCTGCGCACTCCGCGGACGGCATTGATAGCTTCCGACGCAAGTGCGAAGTCTGCCAGGACTGAAGGGGCAAACTCTTCAGCCTTGGGAGTGGGAGCGTACATGATGGTCTCTCCTTCCCTGCGCTCCGCGATGTCCTGCCACAGTTCTTCAGTGATGAAAGGCATCACAGGATGGATAAGCTTCAGGAGAGCCTCGAAGAACTCCAGCGTGGCCGCATGGGTGTCTTTGTCCAGAGGCTGGGCCTTACCTTCTACGAAAGCAGGCTTGATGGCCTCCAGGTACCAGGAGCAATAGTCGTCCCAGAACAGCTTGTAGATGGTCATAAGGGCATCGGAGATGCGGAATTTGCTATAGTGGTCCTCTACCAGGGAAACGGTATCGGAGAGCTTTGCGCGGAACCATTTGACCGCCTCGGCAGCTGCAGGCGACTGCTTCACCGAAGGATCCACGCTGAATCCCTTCACAAGGCGGTAGCTATTCCAAATCTTGTTGCAGAATGCTGCGCCCTGCTTGATCTGGGCCTCGTCGTAGAATATATCATTACCTGCGCTTGAGCATAGCAGCATGCCAATACGGACGGCATCTGCGCCGTAAGTATTGATAAGGTCCAGAGGGTTGGGCGAATTGCCAAGCGTCTTGGACATCTTGCGGCCTATCTTGTCACGCACGATACCTGTGAAATACACGTTGGAGAAAGGTTCCCTGCCCATGAACTCCTCGCCGGCCATGATCATGCGGGCCACCCAGAAGAAGATGATGTCCGGGCCTGTTACGAGGTCATTGGTAGGATAATAGTATGCAAGGTCCTTGTTGGGCTTGTGGTCCGGATGGCCGGGCTTCTGCGGATCAAATACCGATATGGGCCAGAGCCAGGAGCTGAACCAAGTATCCAGGACATCCTCATCCTGGTGCAGGTCTTCCGCCTTGATAGAAGGATTGATAGCCTGTGCAGCCTTAAGTGCTGCTTCAGGTGTGGATTCAACCACGTAGGAACCGTCTGGCAGGTAATATGCAGGTATGCGCTGGCCCCACCAGAGCTGCCTGGAGATACACCAGTCGCGTGCGTTTTCCATCCAGTGACGATACGTGTTCACGTACTTCTCCGGAATGAACTTGGTACGGCCGCTTTCAACGGTTTCAAGTGCCATGGAGGCAAGTTTCTCCATCTTCAGGAACCACTGGGCGCTGAGCTTGGGCTCTATGACGGCGTCAGTGCGCTCAGAATAACCCACAGGGCTGGTATAGTCTTCCACCTTTACAAGGTTTCCGGCCTCTTCCAGCATTTTCACTATCTTCTTGCGGGCCACGAAGCGGTCTTCTCCGATAAGGATTTCCGCCTTCTCGTTCAGTTTTCCGTGGTCGTCTATGATTTCCAGGACGGGAAGGTTATGCCTTAGGCCTATTTCATAGTCGTGTACGTCGTGGGCGGGCGTAACCTTGAGGCAGCCGGTACCGAAGTCCATCTCCACGTAATCGTCCTCGATGACGGGGATTTCCCTGTTGATGAGCGGGATAAGGACTTTCTTGCCCTTGAGCCAGAAGTGACGCTCGTCCTTGGGATTTACGCAGATGGCGGCATCGGCCATAATGGTCTCAGGACGGGTTGTGGCTATGACCAGAAACTTGTCCGTGGGGTTGCCGTTGCCGTCCGATATGAAGTAACGGAGGTGGTAGAAATGGCTCTGGGTGTCCTTGTGGACCACCTCATCGTCAGAAACTGCCGTGAGGGCCACGGGATCCCAGTTCACCATGCGTACGCCCTTGTATATCCAGCCTTTCTTGTAGAAATAGACGAATGTATTGATGACGGCTTCCGACAGTTCCGGTTCCATTGTGAAGCGGGTGCGGTCCCAGTCGCAGGAACAGCCAAGCTTGCGCAGCTGCTCCAGGATAATGCCGCCGTGCTCTTCCTTCCACTCCCAGGCATGACGCAGGAACTCTTCCCTGCCGATATCTTCCTTGGAGATGCCCATTGCCTTGAGTTTGGCAACCACCTTGCTCTCCGTTGCGATGGAGGCATGATCCGTACCGGGGACCCAGCAGGCATTCTTGCCGTCCATGCGGGCCTTGCGGATAAGGACGTCGTTGAGGGTGTTGTTCAGGACATGCCCCATGTGAAGGATACCCGTCACGTTGGGCGGAGGTATGACTATAGTGTATGGCTGTTTTTCGTTGGGTTCACTGTGGAAACACTTATGGGCAAGCCACCAGGCATACCACTTGTCTTCCACATCCTTGGCACTGTACTTGGCTGCAAGTTCGTTCATAAAAAAATCGTATATCTGCTATATCATGCAAATATACGATAATTTTATGTCAGTTGCAAAGAGAGAACTACTTGACGTAATCGTAGATTACCTTTTCCGAGGTGCCGTCATAGTAAATGATAGTTGCAACGTATGTGTGGACCGTGTCTGCCGAGAATGATGCTACGGACGGAGGGTTGTCAACCGGGGTACCGTTGAAGGTCCATGATACTTCCTTTACGGTCTTGCCGGATGCCGGATAAACCACGGGAACATTGTTCTCCAGCTGAATATAACTAACGCCCAGCATGGAGAAGTCCGTATGGAGTGGCAAACCTATAACCGCTTCTATTGCAGGAATATAGAATACGTTCTCGCCAAAATTGTACCGTCCCCAGTTGGAAGGTCCTGCAGTGACGTTGGCACTCCAGTAATTGCCGCTGTTGCCATCGGCGGAGGGGTAAACCAGAATGTTGTACTCATTCCCGGTCTCGTCCAGGCCAGTGAGGCCGAATCCTATGTAGACATCCTTTCCGGAAGGTATCTTGATATTATCGGCAGTGATGTCCACCGTTACCATGACGCCCTTCTGATACAGGCTGGTAACCTTCTTCGTTAGGGCTCTCTGGGTACCGAAGTCTACGGTCACATATGCGTCGGTATATGTATCGGCATAAGGGATGAAACTGATGGACCTTATGGTTCCGCCCACATACTCCTTGACTTCACTGGAGGTGTACTTCATGGCAAGCAGCAGATCCTTGACCTGGAACGTGCTCACGACGGCATTTCCCGGCTCATATCTTCTGACGGCTGACGGTATTTCCTGTCCAAGACGCACCATGGTTATATCCTGTCCGGTATACCGTTCAGAAAGCTTGAGGTTCATGCTAATGGGGATATATCCGTCTGCACTGGCCGTTATGATTGCAATGGATGAATAATTTGAAGGAAGCATGAACTGGTAGCACCCCGTGTTGTCCGTGGTGGTCACAATATCGTCCTTGAGAAGAGACGGTGCCTGGAATTCATACGCCGCCTTGGACAGGACTACGCGAACGCCTGCCATGGGGTTGCCGTCCGTATCCTTTACCATGCCCAGCACTGAACGGCCCTCAGTGATGTTGGCTTTGAAGCTAACCTTACTGCCGTTATTGGAAATGCCGGAAAGATAAAGTCCGGAGCTCTGGCCGTCCCATGTGGTCAGTTCAAGGCTGGAAACGCCGTTAGGGCCAGGGAATACGTACGATCCAGAGGAGGATTCCAGCAGATAGTAGCAGGGATGTCCGTTGAAACAGTTTATCTTATTGGTGTACTCCCAGAGCTGATAAGCCGTCAAGGTACTGCCGGGAACCTTATTCTTGGATTTGTCTATGTGATAAACAAGCAGGCCGCCTTCCGTGAGGCCGGAATCCCATCCGCTCCTTGAACGATACTCATAGACGAAATACTCCCCTTCCGTCTTGGAACTGGACATGTATGCCTTGTTCTGACTTACTGATTCCAGGACATAATCACCGCTCTCGGTTATCTCCTGAGGCGCTTCCATCCACCCAAGCATGTTGCGTTCCACTGCGCCCAGATATGGAGGACGACGGCCAAGGTCGTTATAGCAGCCGGAGGTCATGAGGTCATACTGACCGGTGGTGTTGGCATTCTCTCCGCCGCTTTCCTTATAGTCCGTGTCATAAAAATCGGGAAGACCCAGGGAATGCGCGAACTCATGGCAGGTTGTGCCTATGGAGCACATGGTATTGCCTTTCGAGCCCCTGAGCTCGGATGTGCAGAAATAGCGATTGAGGTTCTTTCCGCCCATGGAACCGTAATTGGCCGTGCTCTGGTGGGGCCAGATGGACTCCTCGCCGGCACCTTCCGCCTCGTTGTGGCCAGGATAATAGAACAGGACCATGTCTATGTTTCCGTCATTGTCCGTGTCGTAATCGTTAATGTTTATCTGGTCCTTCAGAAGCTCGTATGCCTCCATGATGGCCTCGGCAACGGAGCCGCCCTCGCCGTCATAATTGTCGTAATGGGCAGAACTCTTGGTCAGGGTAACAGGGCCGTAAACATCGAAAGAGGGTCTGTACAGGCCATTGGAATTGTCTATATAATAATCTCTTACAGAGCCTATTGCATTATTGTAATTGTACCCTGACTGGTTGAGCATGGCCTCAAACTTGTCCCTTGGATTCTGTATAACGAATGTGGAATCCGAGAAGTTTGCAATTATACAAAGCACCTTCCTGTCCCCGAAATTGGTCACCGGAGGATTATCGTACGAGGACCATATGCTGCGATGCATGGAGGACGCTTTCCTGATGTTTGCCCTGTGGACGGCTTCAGACATGGAGGATGCCACGTAGAAGCCTTTCTTGTCCCGCTGCATAATCCTTCCCCTGCCGTCGGTAGTCCAGTGATAGAACTCGTCTCCGTGCCTCTGGAGAGTGATTACGGTGCCGTCGGGCTGTCTGTACAGGAACTTGGTTTTATCGGCAGGTACTGCTGAAGCAAGTACGGAAACAAATGCCAATGCCGCTATAACAACAATTCTTTTCATAGCTTTAGTACCTTAAGATAAACACATCTCCCGCCGCAGATGAAAGGACCATCGTGACGCCGTCCATAGACTGGATTTCAAGGGTATAATTCACGGGCTGGGCTGTTTCTACGCCGGAGGTGAAGGTTTCCAGTACAACGTTCACCGTATCACCTACCGCGACGGATGCCGGGATGGGACCAACCTGATACATCATAAGCGATGCAGGGAAAAGGAATCTGTACCAGCTGTTACCCTCCGCACTGTAGATACTGATCTGCTGCTCTTTGGGATTGAATTCGTAGGCGGCCTGGCCGGCAATGTATATACCAGTACTAGTTGGAACGGGATCCGGAGCCTTCTGTACGGTAAACACACATTCAGCTTCCTGACCGTCCGCCGATGCCTTGATCCTTACATTACCGGGAGCCACGGAGGTAACCGTTCCGGCATCCGAAACAGTTGCTATGGACGTGTCTGAAGAGGTCCAGGCCAAAGTAGGATAAGTTGCATCATCGGGTTTCACCGTTGCAGTAAGGGTGTAGCTCTCACCCTCCGTAAGAGTCACTTCAGTCTTATCCAGCGTAATGCTCTGAACATGTATATAATCCACTATCACTGAGCACTCGGCGGTCTTTCCGTCACCGGAGGCCGATATTGTTGCGGTGCCTTCCTTGACTGCCACCACCTTGCCGTTTTCCACCGTGGCAACTGAAGTATTCGAGGAGGCCCACAGAAGAGTCTGAACGGTGGCATCGGCCGGGACTATAGTTGCAACAAGCGTCTGCTCGTCGCCAATCGTCATGGACAGGGACGACTTGTCCAGCTTAATCTCCGATATATCAACCTTTGCGGGACTCACGACAATGGTACAAGGAGCCATCAGGGTACCTGCCTTGGCTAATATGACAGTCTTTCCGGCTCCCACCGCAGTGACCTTGCCGTTTTCATTCACAGTGGCGACGGTTGGGACCGAAGACGACCATGCGATGGTTTTATCAGTAGCGTCTTCCGGATAGATCGTAGCTTCAATAACAAGGATGTCCCCTACTACCATCTCAGCATCGTACTGGCTAAGTACTATGTCTTCCACAGGCACATCCTGCTCTGCCTGAAAACACGACCAGGCCATAAGGCACACTGTAAGTATCAGACTTACAAATAAATATAGCCTATTCTTCATATAGCTGGTATGTTATATTGCTTTATTAAACTTGTAAATATAGCAAAAGATTTCGTAAATTTGCGAAAACACGTATTTGTATGGATAACAACCAGCCCAAACCCCAGAACCAGTTAAGCATAGAACTTAACCCTCAGACCACCAAGGTCTCGTACTCAAATCTGGCCATCATTTCCCACTCCAGAAGCGAGTTCGTTCTGGACTTCGCCACTACCCTCCCCGGCCTTCCCAAGGCCCAGGTAAGTGACCGCATAATCATGACTCCGGAGCACGCCAAACGCCTCATGAACGCCTTGTTCGACAACATTTCCAAGTATGAAGCGCAGTTTGGCATCATTGACCTCTCCGGAAACAAGAACGGTCCCCAGGGCGGCGGCACCTTCAATCTGGCAGATTTCGGCCCCATGGGCGGCAACAAGTCGTAGCATGCTTGAGATGAATTTACTTACCGGTATCAAGGCCTTTGCCTTTGATATCGACGGCGTGGCCACAAACGGGGGCGTATTCTGCGCTTCGGACGGTGACCTCCTGCGCACGTATGATGCCAAAGACGGCTTTGCCATAAGGATGGCCGTCATGAACGGTTTTCCCGTTGCAATCATTACCGGCGGCAGCTCTGAAAGTATCCGTAAACGCATGTTAACCAGCGGGGTAAAGGCAGAAGACGTGTTCCTCCACAGCCGCCGCAAGATTGAAGACCTGGATACATTCTGCACCCGTTACGGCCTGGAGCGCAAAGACGTCATGTTCTTCGGGGACGATGTCCCGGACATAGAGTGCATGGTTGAAAGCGGCTGCGGCGTATGCCCCTCAGATGCAGTGGAAGAAGTCAAGGACATTGCGGACTGGGTGTCGGACTTCCCCGGCGGTAAAGGCTGCCTCAGAAACGCCATAGAAACCACCCTCAGAAGCCAGGGCAAATGGCTCTTCGAGGCCGCCACATACAAGAAACTGTTCTAGCGGCATGGACCTCCACGGAAAACACATAATCCTTGCAAGCGGCTCCCCCAGAAGAAGGGAGCTGCTTAAGGGTTTGGACATTGACTTCGAGATAGATACGGGCAACAGCTTTGAAGAATCATATAGCCCTGATACTCCTTATGACCAAGTACCGGTCCTGATGTCGGAAGGCAAATCCTACGGCTTTCACAGGCCTTTGAAAAAGGATGAAATCCTTATAACGTCGGACACCATGGTTATCCTTCCTCCCCTACCGGGAAAGCCCGGGGAAATACTTGGAAAGCCTAAGGACAGGGAAGACGCCTGCCGCATGCTCCGTGACCTTTCAGGGCGGTCCCACCACGTTACCACCGCCGTAACCATTAGGGACACTGAAAAGAAGGAAACGTTTACGGCAACAACCGAGGTCTGGTTCAAAGACCTGTCGGGCAGCGAGATCAGCTACTATGTAGACAAATACAAGCCCTTCGACAAGGCGGGCGCCTATGCCATCCAGGAGTGGATTGGCCATATTGGCATAACCCGTATCGAGGGCTCGTATTTCAATGTTGTGGGCTTTCCTGTGCAAAGGGTTTACGAAGCACTCATGCGCTTCATTTAAGCCCCTGGAGTTTCCTTAATATATACATCCTGCTGAGGGAACGGTATTTCAATTCCGTTCTCTGCGAATGCATTGTATATGGCCTCTTTGATCTGGGCGGCAAAGGTATAGTGGGCATCTACGGTGGCAAACAGCACTACCTGCATATCCACTGAACTGTCTCCGAAGTTCTTGACCCTCACACTGATACCCTTCTTGCTGTCTACCACCTCACGTCCGTACTTGTCCTTGACCACAAGAGGCTTGATGGCATCCAGGATAACTTCGCGCGCCTTTGCCACGTCCGTACCGTACTTGACGCCCACGGTGAAGTTGATCATCTCGTAATGGTTGTTACGTGTAAGGTTCTTGAAGTTCTTGTTGAACAGGGCGGTATTGGTGAAAGCAATGACTGAACCGTCTTCCGCCGCCACCTGTGTGCTCTGGTAGCTAAGGCTCTGGACCACACCGCGGATTCCGTCGCACTCTATGGTGTCCCCCACCCTGACGCGACCGCCCATGAGCTGAACGCCGTAGAAGAAGTTGTTCAGGACATCCTTCATAGCAAAACCGATACCCGTGGCAAGGCCGGTTGTGATGATGGTAAGGGCCGATGTGGGGATCTTCAGCAGCACAAATACTGAAATCACATAAACACCCCAGTATGCCAGCGTGATTATGTTGTTGGCCAGGTTGAAATTGACGTCTGTCTCCTTGAAAGCGGCGCCTTCGCCCATCTTCTCCAGTATTGCCCGAGTACGCGTTACCCTGTAGAACGCCTTGGTTGCGTATACCAGATAGCGGAACAGGAAGAAAAGACTCACTACCAGCAGCAGTTTGAACAGGGACAGGTGGACCACCTTCTCCACGTTGATGATCGGCTGGTAGAAGAAGTCGCTGGCAACTACGTTAAGGTTGAACACATTGCAGGCCAGGCTTACGGAAAGCGGAAGGGTAAGTACGGTTAGTACAGGCACGATGCACATTTCCATGAAATCGTGGGCCCATGTAACCTCTATGAAAGCACCCTTTCCGGAGGAGACGGGGATGGAAGGATTCCGCTTGCGCCAGGACAGCTGGCGTTTTTTGACCGATTTCTCGAAATTGCGGCCAAGGATGTTGTTTATGGCCGTTATAGTCTGCATCAGTGACATCTGGAAGAACCACCAGATGAGCACGATGACAGCCATCATCACCAGTCCGTACCAGGAAATGACTGTGGAAATTACCATGACACCGGCAGACGTCCACAGAAGGATGCGGTCACTTCTTGGAACGCGGTCCAGGAACTTGAAATTGAATATGAACTGCCATATCGTAAACAGGAGCGCCAGCAGGGGGAACGACAGGTTAAGGGCGCTGTTGGGTATGAAGATCGTCCTGAAGAACACCACTATGAAGCCCAGGATAAGGGTGGGCAGATATGCCTTCAGGGCAGGATATGTCTGCTCTTCGTTAAGACGTATCAGAAGCGAGGTGAAGATGGCTGCAAGAAGCCATGCGTACTCTCCCATCATCCTTGAGGCCAGATTGATGAAATTGTCCGTGCCGCTGGAATTGTGGGAATTGAAAAGGAGGATTATAGAGAATATAACAACCCCGGTAAGAGCTATGAGCATGCCCTTATGCTCCTGGAAATAAGGCATCTGGAAGAACTTAACCTTCTTTACCGTAAGCTTCACCACAAAGGTGGCAAGAATCATTGCAAACACCAGGATTACCAGCATGATGAAGCCGTAGATGGCAACGATGGGGCCTCTCCAGTCACTGTAAGTGCCCCTCTGGTCCACTGCTCCGGGAGAATACTTGGTCTTAAGGTCTGCAATGGCGCGGCTCAAGTTACGGCCAAATCCTTTCAGTATAACGAAGTAGTTCCGCTGTCCCTGGAGGAAAACCTTTCTCTGGACAACATGATAACGGTTCTGGGCATAGTCATAGGCCTCCTTGAGCAGTTTGTCCGTGGCCGTATAGTCCTCTGAATCCACTTCTATCTGGTGGATTGTGGCAATGTAGTGGTCTACCATGGCCTCTGCATAGAAAAGGCAGCTGTCACGTACTTCGGCTGTCTCCGCATCCATCTGGAAGCCCTCCTTGAGGGCGAAGGATGGAAGGTGAAGCAGGGTGTCCACCTTCAGTTCAAGCGTATCCAGCACTCCGTTCACATGAGGGACCTGGGAAGGGTCTATCTTCACCGGAGGCATGTTCCTCAGGGTCTGGGCAAGCTTTGAGTAGCGGTCCAGCTCTATGGTCATGTTCTGGATAATCTCGTCGAAGGGAAGGCGGTTGGAGTCGAATTTCTCATACTGGTCCGTTACCTGGTGAAGGGCGTAGGTAAGGTCGAATGTATGGTTCTGGGGCTGGGAATACAGCATGAGCGAGAGTTCGTTGGACTGCTCCACCAGACGCACCAGATTCTGATGCTGGACGTTTACCCGCTGCGCGCTGGCCGCACTGCGACGGACTACGTTCTCATAGTCGTCGGTGAGCTCGGAAAGCAGCACCAGGAGGGTCTGCTTGAGGTCCTTTTCCTTGAAAACCGCTACTGCGGGGATTGCAGCCAGCACCAGGGCCAAGACTGCGATTAGTCCTTTCTTTCTCATAATTTACCTTGTTCTCCAAGCTGGCTGTCCTTGAAACCTATGAAGTAAAGAACACCGTCCAGGCCTATTGTGCTTATGCTCTGACGGGCGCTCTGCTTTACGCGCGGCTTTGCATGGAAAGCAATTCCAAGACCGGCCTCGTTTATCATGGGAAGGTCATTGGCACCGTCCCCCACCGCAATAGTCTGGGCCAGGTTTACCTTTTCTGTCTGGGCTATGAGTTTGAGAAGGTCTGCCTTGCGGCGGCCGTCCACGACGTCTCCCACATACCTTCCCGTGAGTTTTCCCTCCTCGTCCACTTCCAGTTCGTTGGCGTAGACATAATCTATTCCATATTTTTTCTGGAGGTATTCTCCAAAGAAGGTGAATCCGCCGGAAAGGATGGCTATCTTGTAACCGCAAGTCTTAAGGACGCTCATGAGGCGGTCTGTACCTTCCGTAATAGGAAGATTCTCTGCAATGTCCTGCATCACGGATATATCCAGTCCCTTGAGGAGGGCTACCCTTCTTGTGAAACTCTCCTTGAAATCTATCTCTCCACGCATGGCGCTTTCAGTAATGGCGGCAACCTGTTCATATACACCGTGGCGGCGGGCAAGCTCGTCTATGCACTCTGCCTGGATGAGGGTGGAGTCCATGTCGAAGCAGATGAGGCGGCGCATGCGGCGGTACATGTCGTCTTTCTGGAAGGAGAAGTCTATGCCGGCATCGGCGCTCATGGCCATAAGGTCCTGCTGCATGGATTTTTTGTCATCGGCCGACAGGAAACCGCGCAGGGAAAACTCCACGCAGGCCCTGACGTTACGCTCCGGATGCATTATGCTCATTCGGCCGGTAAGGCGCTTTATGGCGTCGATGTTCAGGCCGTGGCGGCTGATGACATCCGTTGCAGCCTGGATCTGCGCTGCGCTGAGGCTGCGGCCAATTATGGTAAGGATGTACCTGTTTCTCCCCTGCCTTCCGGCCCAGGCTTCGTAATCATCGTCCGAAATGGGTGCGAAGCCAATGCTTATGCTGCCCAGTTCCGTAGTTTTGAAAAGGAGTTCCTTCATCACCTGCCCGGAATGCGTCTCATCTATCCTGATGAGGATACCCATGGACAGCGTATTGTGTATAACTGCCTGGCCAAGGTCCAGGATTTGGGCGTCATACTTTGCCAAAATGGCCATAATGGATGCCGTAAGCCCTATCCTGTCCTTGCCGGAAATGCGTATTAGTATCTGTTCTTCTTTCATATTATGCAAAAATAATAAAAAAACAGTAAATTTGTAAGTTATTTGAAAGACCGATGACGCTTCTTATAGTATACTTGCTTCTGACCATGGGAATTTCCTTCCTGTGCTCGCTGTTGGAGTCTGTGCTCATGTCCACTCCTATTTCATATATCCAAATGAAAGAGGAGGAAGGAGACAAGAATGCGCCGCTGTTCTCGAAGATGAAGGACGATCCGGACCGTCCCCTTTCCGCCATCCTGTCCCTCAACACCATAGCCAACACCCTTGGCGCGGCTGCGGTGGGCCATCAGGCCACGCTCCTTACCGGCGAATACTGGTTCGGCATCATAAGCGCGGTGATGACACTCCTCATCCTGGTCTTTTCGGAAATCGTCCCCAAATCCATCGGCACATCACATTGGAAAGACCTCATGTGGCTGTGCAGGGTGATGAATTTCCTGGTATACCTGCTCTACCCTATTGTCTGGATCATAGAGAAGCTCCATAATTCCATCAACGATGAAGACCCGGATACCGGAATTTCCCGCGAAGAGGTGTCGGCCCTGGCCAATATCGGAGAGGAAGAAGGCGTGCTGGACAACAATGAGAACAAGGTAATCCAGAATATAATCAAGCTGGACGACATCAAGGCATACGACGTCATGACTCCCCGCGTGGTGGCAGCCATAGCCCCTGAGAGCATGACCCTCAAGCAGTTCTACAAGCAGGAGGAACTGTCGCACAACTCCCGCATCCCAGTATACGCAGAATCCCCGGAATTCATCACCGGCTACATTCTGCGCTACGACGCTCTGGAGAACCTGGCGGAAGACAAATTCGACATGCGCCTCAAGACCATAAAGCGCAAGATTGCCGCCTTCCACGAGGAGACCACCGTCTCGGACATCTGGGAAAGCCTCCTCAAGACCAAGGACCAGATTGCCTGCATCATTGACGATTACGGCTGCTTCCAGGGCATCATAACCCTTGAAGACATTATGGAGACCATTCTGGGCATGGAAATCATCGACGAGAACGATACCATTACGGACATGCAGCAGTATGCCCGTGAGCGCTGGCTCAAGCGCAAGAACCAGTACAAGCAGATAGTCCTGCCGGAAGAGGATGAGTAGGATCTTCTTCAACCCTCTAACAGGGCTGTATTACCGGATAATAGCAAGAAGGAAACCGCGCCGCGCTCCCGTGAACGCGGAGGTTGAACGGCTGCGGGCCCTTGCAAAAGAGACCCTCCCCTCACGTCTCAAGGAACTTGCAGACGTTCACGGATTCACCTACAACCGGGTTTTCATCAAGAACAACGTGAGCAACTGGGGCAGCTGCTCAGCAAAGGGAAATATAAACCTGAATCTCCGGCTGGTTACACTTCCGGAAGAACTCCGGGACTATGTTATCCTGCACGAACTCTGCCACCTGAAGTATCTCAACCACGGGAAGGAATTCCATGCCCTGCTGGAGCAGGTCTGCCCCGGCCACAAGGAACTGGCTAAACAGCTGAAAGCTTACAGGATAACCCCTTAGCCACCATATAAGCCGTGCTCCAGGCGGCCTGGAGATTGAAGCCGCCCGTTATTGCGTCTATGTCCAGCACTTCTCCGGCGAAATATAGTCCCGGGTACTGTTTGCTTTGAAGGGTCCCAAGTTCAACTGCTTCCAGAGAAACTCCTCCACAGGTTACGAACTCATCACGGAAACGGCTCTTTCCTTCAATGGTATAGCTGTCTGAAACCAGCGTTGAAACCAGCTTGTTCAAGCCTTTGCTTCCCATTTCACCCCATCGTATGTCCTTGCGGAGGCCGGCTCGCACCACAATATGCTCCCAAAGTCTGGACGGAAGGATGTGAGTAGAAACCACCATCTTGGCCGGATTATCCTTTCCAAGGGCCAATAGTTCCTCTCTGACCTCGGATTCCGGACGATTGAGCCAGTTTATCGTAAGAGGCGCCCTGTAGCTATTCTGGTTAAGGAATCTGGCCGCATAGGAACTCAGTTTAAGCACTGCGGGGCCGCTGAGCCCCCAGTCCGTAATCAGGAGCGGGCCTTCCGCTTTGAAACCGCTGCCGGGAATACTGACACCTGCTTCCACCACAAGTCCCATTAGCGATGTCAGGCTCTTGTCCTTTATATTGAATGTGAAGAGCGACGGAACGGGCGGAACGGTTTCTACGTCAAGTCCTGCCAGGAAAGGAAGTCCTTTTGGCGCTCCGCCGGTAGTAACTACTACGGCATCAAACTCTTTCAAAAGCGTCTTAAGGTCATTCACAGGGCTTTTAAGACGCAGCTCGGCGCCTTTCATCCCACGCTCAAGGCAGCGGACCACGTCCATGGCATCCTGTGATACGGGGAAATAACAGTGGTCTTCCTGAAGCTTAAGGGGCACTCCGGCTTCCGTGAACCAATCCACCGTATTCTGAACGGAAAACTCCTTGAGGGCCCTTTTCATTACCCTTTCACCGCGAGGATATGCCTCCTTAAGAGACTTTATTCCCTCGAAAGAGTTGGTAATATTGCAGCGTCCACCGCCGGTAATTGCAAGTTTTGCCATTGGCTTGGAGCCGGCCTCAAACACGGTTACAGATAGCTCAGGCGCCATCTTCCTAAGATTGGCGGCGCAAAAACATCCGGCGGCTCCGGCTCCTATGACGGCTACTGTTTTCACAGGCAGATGAAAGGAATTCCCGCATTGACGGCGAAGTCACGGTCATAGTGGCTGTCCCCTGCCATCACGGCCTTCTTTATATCCGGGAACAGTTCCCTCGCCTCACGGTACATTCCAGGGTTGGGTTTGCGTCGGGGATCATCGTCACTAACAGATGTGCAGGTGAGAATGGCGTCTATGCGGCCTCCGGCGGCCTGAACAAGAGAGAGAAGGTGCCTGTGGACGGCAGCAAGGTCAGCATCGGTCATTACCCCCTTGCCAACTCCCCTCTGGTTTGTGACGATGATTATATGCCGGAACTTTCCCGCCCATAGAGGCATTTCCTCAAGGATGCCCGGGAGCATTACAAGCTGCTCCGGCGTGCGTACGTAATCCCCTACGATGCGTACGTTAAGGGTTCCGTCCCGGTCCAGGAAAAGGGTATCCGCATCGGCCTCCATGATCCTTGCGGAAAAGGACTTGACGGCCCTGTACTGTGGAAGCTGAGTCTGCGCAAGGGCGTAATCTTCCGGGACGCCTATGTCCAGGAAGTATCGGTCCGATACCCAACCTCTCACCTTACCCTGTGCGCAAAGAGGCTCCAGAAGGTCTTTCTCAAAGGAAAACTTATCCGGGAAAGAACCAAGGTCCAGACCATTCAGGGCATAGACTCCGCCGTTTATGAGGCCTTCCTTTACCGGTGCTTTCTCATGAAACGCGGTTACAGTGCCATCCGGGGCCAGATCCACGGCACCATACCTGTCAAAGTCCTTCATGGGCTTAAGAGCCACTGTAAGAGGACCGTCAAAAGGCATCGCGTCCAGATCCACGGGGAAGAAAGTGTCTCCGTTCACGACCACAACCTTGCGCTCCCGGCATTTGGAAAGGGCAAAGCGGATAGCCCCGCCTGTTCCCAGAGGCTCTTCCTCAACGGCATAATCCACCTCGAAAGGGAAACTTTGGGACGATACCCAATTGACAATATCGTCCTTCAGATAGCCTACGGAAAGGATGACGCGGCTCACGCCGTAACGGCCAAGCCATTCCAGGACATAGCTCAGGAACGGCTCTCCGGCCACTGGAGCCATGCATTTAGGAAGGTCTTTGACAACGGAGCGGAGGCGGGTCCCAAGGCCGCCGGCAAGCACTATAGCTTCCATGAAACGGCGCCCTCGTGAGTAAACTGGAAAGGAACCACCTTGCCGGGAAGCACAGACAGAGCCTCGCTTACGGCAACTCTCTTTTCCGGAGGCACCATAAGCATGATGAATCCGCCGCCACCGGCTCCGGAAACCTTTCCGGAAATGGCGCCAGCGCCCATTGCAGCGTCAAACGCCTCCTGAATCATGGGATTGGTGATGGCTCCTGCCATCTTCTTCTTGTCCTCCCAGGCAGAACCTATAATCTGAGCAAAACGGTTCATATCTCCCTGAAGAAGGGCCAGCTTCATGTCTACGGCGCTCTGCTTGATGCGGTGCATGGCCTCTACAGCCACTGCATTGCCGGCCTTTGTGGCTTTCTGCTGCTCGCTTATGATAGCGGCGCCGTCACGGCTGCGGCCGGTGAAATAAAGCAGCATGGAGCCTTCCAGTTCCCTGATAATCCAGTCCTTGACACGGAGAGGATTCACTATCACCATATCCGTGGTAAGGAATTCCATGAAGTTGAATCCGCCAAAAGCGGCTGCGTACTGGTCCTGCTTGCCGCCGGCAAGGAGAAGATCCTTGCGCTCTATCTCATAGGCCAGGCGGGCAAGTTCGTAGTCCCCCAGCGGTACGCCCATCCACTCTGCAAAGCACTTGAGGATACAGACAACCATTGTGGACGATGTTCCAAGGCCGGAACCGGCCGGAGCATCGTTGTATGTTGTTATCTCAAACCCGCCCGGAAGCGGGCCGAAGTCCCTTACCACGCGGTTTGCCACACCGTCCACAAGGATGGCTCCGCTGCAGATAGGGCCGGTTCCAAGAGGGATCTCCGTCCGGATGGCGGCATCGGCGGCATTGACCCTCACAACAGGCAGGTTAAGGGTCTTTATGGTGCAGTATGCATACAGGTTGATGGTAGCATTGAGAACGTTGCCGCCAAACATGTCGCTATAGGGCGACACATCCGTGCCGCCACCGGCGAGGCCCAGCCTCAGTGGTGCTTTAGCGCGGATTACCATTATGCCAGAATTGCGTCTGCAAGTGCTTCAAGAGCGGGAATATCGGCCTCAGTCATGCGGCTCCGGATGGTAACCATGTTGCCCACTTCGGTGACGTCCTTCATCTGGGAAAGCATATCCCTCATTACCTTGCCAGCTGTGGGGCCCCAGGTGCCGTTCTCCACAAGGGCCACCTTCTTCTTCTGCCATGCCTTCATCTGGAGGGTATGGAGGAAGTTGTATGCCGGAGTGAAGAGTCCCGCGTCGTAGGAGCTGGCGCAGAGAACCATCCTGCCGTAGCGGAAGGCGTCTTCTACGGCTTCGGCCATGTCGTCGCGGCAGAGGTCGCTTGTGGCAACCTTGGGGCAGCCCTTGGCCTTGAGGATATCGGCAAGCTTAAGGGCGGCTTCAGCAGTGCCTCCGTGAATGGAAGCATATGCCACGAAAACGCCCTCGGTTTCCACCCCGTAGGAACTCCAGATGTCGTACAGGTTAAGATACGGCTTGAGGTCTCCCCTGAGGATAGGGCCATGGAGAGGTGCAATTACGGTAGGGGCCTCAGCGGTAGCCTTCTTCAGAAGCGCCTGAACCTGAGGACCATACTTGCCGCAAATGTTGAAGTAATAACGGCGTGCTTCGCAGGCCCAATCATCGTCCTCGTCGATGAAGAATCCGCACTTACCCAGGGAACCGAACTTGCCAAAGGCATCGGCACTGAACAGGACGCCCTTGTAGACGCTTACCAGAACCTCCGGCCAGTGAACCATGGGGGCGGAGAGGAATTTGAGGCTCCCCTTTCCAAGGTCTACGGTGTCCCCTTCCTTAACGGCCTGGGTCTTGAAAACCACGCCAGGGGCGAACTGGGAAAGGTATTTGAGGCCCATGGCGCTTGCCACTACGGTTGCCTCCGGGTACTTGGCCGCAAAGGCCGCAGCGGAACCGGAATGGTCCGGCTCTATATGGTGCATCACAAGGTAGTCCGGGGTGCGTCCGTCCAGCGCCTGTTCCAGATTGGAAAGCCACTCGGCGGTTTTGGAGGCATCCACGGTATCCATTACGGCTACCTTATTGTCAAGTATCACATAGGAATTGTAGGCCATTCCCTCGGGAATTATGTACTGGCCTTCGAAGAGGTCGAGGTCGTTATCATCGACTCCGATGTAGATGATGTTATCAGTTATAGTTTTCATGGTATACAAAGATAGCAAATTAAACTCAGATTACTCCGCTGCCTATCATTTCCTCTCCGCTGTACCACACGGCAAACTGCCCGGGAGAGATTCCCCTCTGGGGGGCGTCAAAGACGATATACAGTCCGCTTTCCCGCATCAGGAGCGTTGCGCTCTGGAGTGGCTGACGGTAACGGATACGCACCCTCATGCGGGCGCTTTCCCCAGGTTTCAAGGCCAGGTCCGGCCTTATCCAATGCACCTCTTCAGGGGCCATTCCAAGGCAGAATCTGCTGAGTCCCTTATGGTTATGGCCTTCGCCCACATAGACTATATTCTTCTCCGTATCCGTCGATATCACGAATACAGGATCTGCGTGGCCGCCCACTCCAAGGCCTTTCCTTTGGCCTATGGTATAGAACTGGGCGCCCTCGTGCCTTCCGGCAATTACACCGAAGGGATTGGCTTTCCAGCGGGTTTTCTTCACATGATGCTTGCCGCTGCGGTAGGTTTCCGTCTCAAAGGTGATATCATATTTTAGTGGCGTGGAGAGCATCCGGAGCTGGTCTTCAGAAAGATTTTCAAGCCCCTGGAACGGGCATTCGCCAAGAGGCTTACCGTCGCTTGTAAGAATCTTCTCCTCCGGAGCGTAGTGAACCGTACGGTCCAGGTCTTTGCCGGGCTTCAGAAGAGAACTCAGCAGCGCCTGCTGCTCATTGTAAAGGCCATCCTGGGCATACCAGGCATCGAATACTTCCACAATATCCCCTTCCACGGACGTCAGCTTCTGCTTAAGGAACGTTGGTAGATCCACCTTACCAACAAAGCAGATCCCCTGGGAATCCTTCTTCTCAGCCGACGGCAGATCCGCCTCCTTGGCAATCCGCCGGACTTCCGGCTTTGTGAGGTTGCCAATGGGGAACATGGCCTTGGCCAACTGCTCCTGACTGAGCTGGCACAGGAAATAGCTCTGGTCTTTGTTAGGGTCAGTACCCTCAAGGATGCTATAAAGCACGTCATTGCCGGCCTCCCCTTTATCGTCATTGCCGGCCTCCCCTTTATCGTCATTGCCGGCCTCCGTGCCGGCAATCTCTATCTTCCGCACATAATGCCCCGTAGCCACATAATCCGCCCCATACTTGAGGGCTACCTCCAAGAAAGCATCGAACTTGATTTCCCTGTTGCAGAGCACGTCAGGATTGGGTGTACGGCCTTTGGCGTACTCGTCAAACATATAATCCACAACCCTCTGACGGTACTTCTTGGAAAGGTCCACGAAGTAGAACGGGATGCCTATCTTGCGGGCAACCATCTCTGCCACGAATCGGTCTTCTTCCCACTCACAGTCTCCGTGAAGGGTGCTGTCCGCATCGTGCCAGTTCTGCATGAACATGGCAAACACGTCGTACCCTTCCTGCTTTAGGAGATACGCCGCCACGGAGGAATCTACCCCTCCGGAAAGCCCTACGCAGACTTTTATCTTGCTCTTGTCCATACAGATTACAAAGATAGCATTATTTTACTTATATTTGTGATATGAAAATATGCATCATAGTAGCTATGGAGAGCGAGTACGCTCTTATGGCAAAGCTTCTGGAACAGGGCGGTGTTCCCGGGCACCAGCTTGTGCTGGAACGCTGCGGTATGGGTAAGGTCAACGCCGCTGTAGTGGCTACGGAAATGATCGCCCGTGAAAAACCCGATTTAGTGATATCTACAGGTGTTGCCGGAGCCACTTCCCCCAAGGTACATACCGGCTCCTTCGTAGTCAGTGAAACCGTGGCTTATCACGATGCCTGGTACGGCGAAGGCAATGCCTACGGCCAGGTTCAGGGCCTTCCGGCGGTGTTTACGTCGCCAAAGGACCTTGTGGCCAAGGCTGCCGCGCATGGCGCCATGCCCGGCCTCATCACCAGCGGTGACCGCTTCATAGAAACCAAGGCAGAGGTACAGGCCATCAGGGAGCACTTCCCGGAGTCACTTGCCGTGGACATGGAGTCCGGCGCCCTGGCGCAAACCTGCTATCTCAAAGGCGTTCCTTTCATCTCCCTCCGCCTTATATCGGACGGTGACGACGACGCCCACATGGAAGCCTACAAGAACTTCTGGCAAACGGCCGGCTCGGAAAGCTTCCGCATGGTACATTCTTTCCTTGAATCCATATAATTAATCATATCATGAACGAGAATCCTGAAACTCCAAAAAAGAAATCCGGCTGGGGCTGGTTAGTGTGGCTTCTTGTCATCCTTCTTCTGGTAGGATGCGGCTGGGGCTATTTTAAATACCTCTGGGTATTCTCCGACGGCACCAAGACCGGCGAACTCAACTCCCTCACCTACACCGGATATATCTGGAAAACCTACGAGGGAGAGATCATCCTCAGCGGCTACGGCAGCAAGCAGAATAGCGGCAGCGTACAGTCCAAGAACTTCAAGTTCTCCGTAAAGGACCCTGAGGTTGCCCTGCAGCTTTCCAAGATGACCGGATACAGAGTAACCGTGCACTATAAGGAATACAAGGGCGCACTTCCCTGGAGAGGGTATGAGAAAGCCGTGGTAGACTTCGTGAATCCTGAGCCCGCCCCCGCATCCACCGTACACGACGAAGACGACACCCTGTTCCTATGAAAAAGATTGCATTAGTTGTCTGGACGATGCTCTCCTGCACCGCCCTTTTTGCGCAGCGCGTAATAGACACGCGTGAAGCCCATCCCGGCAAGGACCTCACCATGGAGGAAGCCATATTCAGCGGCGTAGGCTACTGCCGTGCGCAGGCCATGTGGCTGGACAATGACACCTTCGTCTACATGAAAGGCCGCGGAGAAGCCCCAATTAAGGGCAGCGTAAAAACCACTGTCACAGAGGCTTACAAGATGGAGCCCAGAAAGCGTGGAGACGGCTGGATCACCTCCCCCGCCGGCTATGCCATCAAACTGGACGGCAGTTCCCTCTACGGCCGCAAGGACGGCAAGGAGATTCCTATCGGCCTTTCTGACGATGACAACATAGTCTACGGCGGAACGTCCATGCGCAATGAGTTCGGCTTCTCCAAGGGCTGGGAATGGTCCCCTTCCGGCAAGAGCATCGCCTTCTACAGGAAGGACCAGACGGACGTAACCGCGTTCCCTCTCCTGGACATCAAGTCCCGCACCGGCAACCTGGTCGAGCTAAAATACCCCATGAACGGAATGGCTTCAGAGAAGCTCCGCGTGGGTATATTCAACTTTGAAAAGGAATGCACCGTCTGGCTGGACGTGACGGACTTTTCGGAGGAGCGCTACATCACCAACCTTGCATGGAGCCCGGACGATGCCTATATCTTCGCACAGGTGGTTGACCGTGAGCAGCATCACATGCACCTTAACAAGTACTCCACCGCAACGGGAAAGCTTGTAAGGACCATACTCACTGAGGAAAACAATGCGTGGATTGAACCTCTGGATCCGGTCTGGTTCATCAAGGGCAGGAACGATGTATTCCTGTACCGCACCGCCAACCGCGACGGCTGGCATCACCTCTATCTGGTAGATACCGTGGGCACAATAAGGCATCTTCCCACAGCAAACGGAGACCTTGAATACCTCGGAAACGACGGTACAAATGTCTTCTACACATCAGGAGAGCAGAATCCCGTAGGAAACCATCTCTTCAAGATCAAGCTCCGCGTTCCGGCAAAGAAGGCCGTTGCAAAGGCATCTTTCTACAAGCCCGTGATGCTCACCAGCGGCCGTGGATGGCACAACGTGAGCCTGAACGAAGACTTCACCTGGTTCCTGGACAACTGCAGCAACACAAGCACTCCCACCGTGGTCACGCTGCGTTCCACGGACGGCAAGAAGAGCCGCGAACTGTTCTCCCTGGATGATCCTCTCAAGGACTACGCCTCCTGCAAGGTGGAACTGGGCACTGTGCCTTCCGCCGACGGCAATTACGAGAACTACTACCGCCTCATATATCCCAAGAACTTTACTCCTTCAAAGATTTATCCTGTAATAGTTTACGTTTACGGAGGCCCTCACAGCCAGATGGTTCAGGACAGCTGGCTGGGTCAGATAAGGATGTGGGAGATGCTTATGGCCCAGCGCGGTTATGTGGTTTACGTACAGGACAACCGAGGCACTTCCAACCGCGGCCTTGCCTTTGAGCAGGCCATAAACCGCCAGTGCGGCAAAGCGGAGATGGAAGACCAGGTTGTTGGCATCAAGCGCCTCATGGAGAATCCCTGGGTGGATTCTTCCCGCATCGGCGTTCATGGCTGGAGCTACGGCGGATTCATGACCATTTCGCTTATGACAACCTATCCTGATATCTTCAAGGTAGGCGTAGCCGGCGGCCCCGTCATTGACTGGAAATGGTACGAGATCATGTACGGAGAACGCTACATGGACAATCCTGAAACCAATCCGGAAGGCTTTGAGAGCACATCTCTCATAAACAAGGCAAAGAATCTGAAAGGCAAGCTCCTCATATGCCAGGGCGCCGTAGACGACACCGTGGTCTGGGAGCACAGCCTCAGCTTCATACAGGAGTGTATAGACAACAACATCCAGGTGGACTACTTCCCCTACCCGGTTGCGCAGCACAACGTATTCGGCCGTAACCGCATCCACCTTATGGACAAAGTAACGCTTTATTTTGAAGATTATCTGTAATGTACAAGTTAGCTATCATAGGCGGCGGCCCCGGAGGTTACGTTGCCGCTGAAAAGGCCGCAAAGGCCGGAATGAGCGTGGTCCTGTTCGAGGCCGGGGAACTTGGCGGAGTATGCCTTAACGAAGGCTGTATTCCTACCAAGACGCTTCTTTACAGCGCAAAGATTTACGACTATGCCGCCCATGGGGACAGGTATGGAGTGAACTTCGAAGGCGCCAGCCTGGACTTCCCTGCCGTCATGAAACGCAAGGAAAAAGTGGTCAAGAAACTCGTCGGCGGCATCAAGGTCCGTATGCGTAACGCCGGAGTGGAGGTGGTGAAGGCATCGGCCTATATCAACGGCCCTTGCGAAGGCGGGTTCAGCATTACGGCTGAAGAGACGGAGTACCAGGCTGAGAAGCTGCTGCTTTGCACCGGCTCATCGGCCGTCGTGCCTCCTATTCCTGGACTTGCAGACTCCCCTGCCGTGGTTACCAACCGGGAAATCCTTCAGCTGGACGAAAAGCCTGAAAATCTGGTGGTTATCGGAGGTGGCGTCATAGGCATGGAGTTCGCCAGCTTCTTCAATTCCATCGGCACAAAGGTAACGGTAGTTGAAATGCTGCCAAAGATCCTTGGGCCTATGGACGATGAAGTATCGGCAATGCTTCAGGCGCAGTACGCCAAGAAGGGCGTGGAGTTCCACCTGAGCTGCAAAGTCACCGCTATCGAAGGGAATGCCGTGGTTTACGAGACCCCGGAAGGCGAAGTATGCAGAGCTGAAGGCGACAAGATCCTCCTCTCAGTTGGCCGTCGTCCCAACCTTAAGGGCTACGGTCTGGAGAACCTGGGGGTAGCCTGCGGACGCGGAATAGAGGTTGATAAGCACATGCGCACATCGGTCCCGGGCGTATATGCCGCAGGCGACGTCACCGCCCTCTCCATGCTGGCCCACACGGCCTCCAGGCAGGCGGAAGTGGCCATCAACGACATGCTTGGCAAGGACGATGAAATGACCTACGACGCCATCCCTGGCATCGTGTACACCAATCCGGAGGTTGCCGGCGTGGGTGCACTCAAGGGAGAACGGGAGCTCAAGCTTCCCATGGCCTACAGCGGCCGCTTCGTGGCTGAAAACGAGCGCGGTGAAGGCCTCTGCAAGATTATCCTTGAAGGGGAACGCGTAACAGGCGTGCACATGCTGGGAAATCCCTGCTCGGAGATTATTGCCGCAGCAGCCATAGCAATTTCCCGCGGCTGCACCGTGGAAGACTTGCTTAAGGTGGTGTTCCCCCACCCTACGGTTGGCGAGATTATCAAAGAGACGCTGGCATCAGCGGAATAGCACGGAGATATCGTCTACTCCGTCAAAATAGTCCCTTACGGGAACGGTACAAAGGTCTTCCACGCGAAGGCCTTTGATCTTTTCTACGAGTTCCCGGACGGGTTTTGAGCCTATGAAATCTCCTTCAAAGGAGACTTCTGTCAATACTCCGTGTTTAATGGAATAGTTGGCAGTTACTGTGCCGCAGGAGAATTTGTGGGTATTGCGGAAATCCGTTTTGGGCGAATGGCCGTAGCGCCAGTCCCAGGAGCGGAACTTGAAGGATGCAATTTGTTCTATTTCTGCAATTTGCTCTGTAGGAAGCAACTCTGGTGTTTCTCCTCCAAGAGCATTGTGCAGTGCGGCCTGGAACTCTTGAATAGTGCCGTAATGCAGGTATTCCTTGAGGTTGGCAACCTTTGAACGGACGGACTGCACGCCGGCGGCGGAGAGTTTGCTGCCAGGCGTGGAGAGCGCACTGAGGAGCATTTCCAGGTTCACATCGAACATCAGCGTGCCGTGTACAAAGATGCGGTCTCCGGCAAGGCGTTTGGCGTAGCCGGAGCACTTGCGGCCGTCTACCATAATGTCGTTGCGGCCTGTGAGTTCTGCCGGGGCTCCTAGTTGGCGTAATGCATCCGCCACCCTTGCAGGGCCGTCTTCATAGCCCACGAAAGTGTAATTGAGGTTGCCAAGGTCATGATATACGGCGCCACCGCCGGACACCCTGCGAACCAGTTCAATGCCGTTTGCATCGATGAAAGGCAGATTAACCTCCGCGTATGCGCTCTGGTTAAGGCCGATTATTACCGACGGCTTGTTCTGCCAAAGATAGAAACCCTCGAAATCCGTATGCTCAAGCACATAGCTGTCGAAGGCCATGTTGAAATGCGGGTCCAGGGATGTGTTCAGAAGGGTTTTCATATTTCCGACAGTTCCAGCCAGCGCATTTCCGCTGCGTCAAGTTCATCCTTTAGCGCCGCATATCTTGCAGATGCAGTCTGCAATTCTTCCAGGCCTAAAGTACCGCCTGAGAGCTTGGCTTCCAGTTCTGACTTTTCTGCCTCCAGTGCAGCCAGAGTGCCTTCCAGAGCCTTGAGTTCCTGCTGCTCCTTCCAGGTGAGTTTGCGGACTGTTGCCGTTTTTACCTTGCCCTGAGACACGTTCTCTTCGGGTTTTGCACTCTGTGCAGCTTCATAGTCCTTAATGAACGAACGGTACTCAGTGTAGTTGCCAATGAAGTCCTTCACTACGCCTTCCCCACAGAACACAAACAGGTGGTCCACGAGGCGGTCAAGGAAGTGGCGGTCATGGGAAACTATCACCAGCGAGCCCTTGAACTCAAGGAGGTATTCTTCCAGGATGTCAAGCGTGACGATGTCCAGGTCATTCGTGGGCTCATCCAGGATGAGGAAATTAGGTTCCTGCTTGAGTATTGTTAGCAGATACAGCCTGCGCTTTTCCCCGCCGGAGAGCCTCTCAACGGGGTTGTTGAGCATATCGTGAGTGAAGAGGAAGCGCCCAAGCAGATGGGTGTCGTTCACGGTTTCCAGCACGGTCTGGCCGGGCTTGAACTGCATTCCGCACTGATGGTAGTATCCAATCTTGAGGGATTCTCCCAGCTGGACCACTCCTTCCATACGGCCGCCCAAAGAAGGGTCCCAGCCACCGGTGATGAGGTTCAGGAATGTCGTTTTGCCTGCTGCATTGCGGCCAACAATTCCAATGCGCTCATAGCGCTGGAAATTGTAGGTGAAATCCTTGAGGTAGCACTTCCCTTCCCACCAAAAGCTCACGCCCTTGCAGTCAATGACCTTGTTTCCAAGGTATGTGGGGCCTTTTGCCTTGGTTTCAGAAAGATCTACCTTCTTTATGGTATATGCATCAGCTGCCCGCTCTTTGATGGCCTCAAAGGCCTGTTTACGGTACTTTGCCTTGCCCGTGCGGGCGCATGGCGATGCATGGATCCATTCCAGTTCACGGCGGAAGACATTGCGGACCTTTTCCGTCTCCGCGTTATAATTGTCTATGCGTTCCTGACGCTTTTCCAGGAAGTTGGTGTAGTCTCCTCTAAAGATATAGATGTTGCCGCGGTCCATTTCCATTACGGTATTGCAGACGCGATCCAGGAAATAGCGGTCGTGCGTGACCATGAAAAGCGTGCAACGGCTGTGTTTGAGACGGTTTTCAAGGAATTCTATAGCATCCGTGTCCAGATGGTTGGTGGGCTCGTCCATTATATAGAAGTCCGCCTCAGAAGCCAGCATCTGGGTTATGGCCACGCGCTTGACTTCACCACCGGAAAGATCTTTCATCATAGTGTCCGGAGCCAGCCCGAACTGCGTCAACAGCTGGTTTACACGCCTTTCGTACTCCCAGTAGTGGTCCTGATCCAGATGGGCGGTCCATTCCGTGGAGTTATCCATAATCTGGGAAAGGACAGTCTTTTCCGGATCATAATTGTAATCCTGTTCAAGAAATGCAATGCGTATGTCTTTAAGGAAAAGGACCTTTCCGCCACTATCGGAACTGTCTTTGCCGGCAAGTATCCTAAGAAGAGACGTCTTACCCGTGCCGTTAGGGGCAATGAGGGCAACCTTATCGCCCTCATTAACATTGAACCCAATCCCTTGGAACAGCACCTTTGGCCCGTAGGATTTGGATATATTCTCTATCTGCAGGTAACTTGCCATAGTAATACAAAGATACTGCGACCTTGGAGGTTCTATTTGCGGACCAGGCGGCCTATGATGTAGCAGACTGCCGCTACGGCCATGCCGTTGATGGCGGGAACGCCCCAGTGGACCAGGTTGGCCACAACTGCGCCAAGGACTACGCCGGCTACGGAGAACCAGTTCACGGTCTTTATTTCTACCGTGCCGTCAAGGTATGCTTTCCTGTCCATGAAGTAGCTCAGGATGAGGATGATACCCACGGGAGGCAGAGTGCAGTTGAGAACGTTGAGCCAGCCGCAGAAGTTCCAATAGAGCCAAACGGCAGCGATGGTTCCAATAACACCGGAGATGAGAACCATTGCCTTCTTGCTAAGGCCGAAGATGTTGGAGAGGCCAAGGCCGCCGGTATAGAGGGCGTTGTCGTTGGTGGTCCAGATGTTAAGGCCAAGAACAAGCACTGCAAGGTAGAAGAGGTTCAGGTTCAGCATCACCTCGAAGATGTCGTTACCGCCAACGTAGATACTGGAAATGGCACCGAAGCAGAACATGAGGCTGTTGCCAAGGAAGAAGGCCACCACGGTGGTCCAGAGGCCAACCTTGGCGCTCTTTGCAAAGCGCGTGAAGTTTGGCGTTGCCGTACCTCCGGAAACGAAGCTTCCCACAACCAGGCCTGCACCTGCAATAACTCCAAGGCCTTTGGTTCCCTGATTGAACTGCTCAATAAGGCCGAGGTCTCCCTTGTTCACTGCCATAACCATTGCCACGGTACCCAGAATGGCCACTGCGGGAACGGCTATGTAGCTGATAATTGTAAGGCTCTTAATGCCATAATAGGCACTTCCGGTCATGAGGATACCGGCAATGGCAACAAGCAGATAACCCTGCCAGGGCATGTGGTCAGGAGTAACATCCAGACCAAGGAGTTCCTTTGCTACAGGGATTGCAAACATGGCCAGACCCACGCCGAACCAGCCAATCTGGGTGAAGCTGATCATTGCGCTGGGAAGCCAGCTGCCTTTCTTGCCAAAGCTCCTGTGGGCCAGCATGTCAAGCGAGAGGCCGCTTTCAGCGCCAATCCAGCCAAGAGCACCGGTGTAAGCCGCCAGGATGAGGCCGCCAAGGAGCAGCGCCCAAACAAAGCCGCTGAAATTGAGACCTGCTGCGAGTTGCTGTCCAACCCACATGCTGGCACTGAAGAAGGTGAAGCCAAGCATCACCATGAACATACTCAGGTTGCTCTTGCGCCCTGCGCGGTCAACCGCCTTTGACGTGTAATCTGCGTCAATGCCTTTGTTTTTACTCATAATTCGGGGATATTTTAGTTAATTCAGATATTCTGCGTTCTGCTATGGCACGTAGAGACAGCTCAGCTGCCTTGCGGCAAAGCTCCTGTTCCTTCTCCCACAACTGCGGGAGGCCTTCCTGAGGCAGATCGGCAAGGCCGGTGATCTGCAGCCAGGTTTCGTAGTCCAGAGGGCCTTCGTAGCCAAGTTTCTCTGCCACTAGGGCTTTCATATCGATTATATCGGCCCTTTCAAGGATGCCGTTCCAGTATTCGAACACTTCCTCAAAATGGACGGGGATCTCGTACCTGCGGGCGCCGCCATCGTATATGATGCACTTTTCGAAGAGGGAATCGGGCCTATCAATGACGTAGCGGCGGAATTCCGGGGAGACGATGCCGTCGTTCCAGCCAAAGTCTATGTCCGGGACGTTGATGCCGCTCACGCCTTTATCTTTGTACACGGAGAAGATGCCCTCGTAGAAGAAGCACTGGAAGCCCTCGAATTCCGGGAACCAGGCGCTTATCTGCTCCGCCATCCTTTCCATTAAAGGAATCGCGCGCGTACCGCCTATGGTGAAGAATATGATCTTCTTTATACTTCCGCCCTTTCTACGAAAACGGTCCACAACCTGGTCCAGGCACATCCTGAGGGTGTCTCCGGTGGCGATGATATCGCCTATGACAAGGGTACGGTCCTTAGTGATGCGGAGTTTTTCGTACTTGATGTCAAGGCCGGTGATGATATGTTCTTCAATCCTTCTCTCGCAGGAGATGAAATGCATGTCCCTCACTCTGATTCCAACGCGGTGGCAGGCTTCCTCTATTGGATAATTGAGACCGCCGCGGAGGATGGTGAGTATATCGACGTCGCCCTCCGAACCAGAAGGGAAAAGGTAACGGAGGGCGGCGATGGTTTCAGGGAGCATTGCGAGGTAGGAATCGAAGCCGATGACCTCAGGGAAGGCCATCAGGCGGCGGGTCCCTTCTCCACTGATAATGAAGTATTTATTGCTCAGCTGCGGAGCACTCAGCTGGTATATGCTTGCATCTTGCTGCGAGCCAACATAACGAAGGCTCGCGCTGCGAATAGCTGTGGACATAAAAAATCCCGATTAGATTCAACCGGGATACAAATATAATTCAAATAATTATTGTATGCAATACTAATTAAGAAAACTGAAAGTGAAAATGTCCTCATAAAAAAGACCGGACGGTGTCCGGTCTTTTTGTGAGGACTGGCAGATTTGAACTGCCGACCTCTTGCCTGTCAAGCAAGCGCTCTAAACCAACTGAGCTAAGCCCTCATTGTTTTGGGAATGCAAAGTTAGATAAAAACTTTGTATTTGCAAAACTTTTTTAGCCCAGCTTCTCCCGCGCGTACTCCAGCGTAAGATGGAATGTCTTCTTCCTGGAGCCAGGGGCATCGAACATGGCATCCGACATCAGCTTTTCGCATATGCTGCGAAGGCCGCGGGCGCCAAGCTTGTTCTCGATGGAAGTATCCACAATGAGGTCAAGTACTTCGGGATCTATCTCCAGCTTTATGCCGTCAATCTCAAAGAGTTTGGTGTACTGACGCAGGATGGCGTTCTTGGGCTCCGTGAGAATGCGTTTCAGGGAGTCGCGGTCCAGCTGGTCCAGATAAGTGATGACCGGGAGACGGCCAACTATTTCCGGGATGAGGCCATAGGCCCTGAGGTCCATGGCGTCTACGAATTCAAGGAGGTTATCGGCAGAAATGCGCTGCTTTTCCTCTGCGTTGAAGCCTATTATACGGGTGTTTTTCCTGAGGGCGATGTGCCTCTGGATGCCCTCGAATGCACCTCCGCAGATGAAAAGGATGTTCTGCGTGTTCACGTGGATAAACTCCTGTTCCGGGTGCTTGCGGCCGCCCTTGGGAGGGACATTCACTATGCTGCCTTCAAGCAGCTTGAGCATTGCCTGCTGCACGCCTTCGCCGGAAACGTCACGGGTAATGGACGGGTTGTCGCTCTTGCGGGCAATCTTGTCTATTTCGTCAATGAAGACGATTCCCCTCTCTGCGCGGGCAAGGTCAAAATCGGCCTCCTGGAGGAGTCTGGTAAGGATACTCTCCACGTCCTCTCCCACATAGCCGGCCTCCGTGAGGACCGTGGCGTCCACAATTGTGAAGGGAACGTCCAGCATCTTGGCGATGGTGCGGGCAAGGAGGGTTTTACCGGTTCCGGTGGGACCCACCAGAAGGATGTTGCTCTTCTCCAGCTCCACGCCATCGTCCGGCTTCTGGTCCAGGTTGTGGCTGATTCTCTTGTAATGGTTGTAAACGGCCACTGCAAGCACTTTCTTGGCTCTGTCCTGGCCAATCACGTACTGGTCCAGATAGGCCTTGATCTCTGCCGGTTTGGGGGCCTGGCCCATCACGGGCGCCTTCTTGCCGGCAGCCTTCCCTACTCCTTCAACCTCGTCAGCATACTGGGCGGCAAGACGTGCGCAGTCCGGGCATATGTGACCGTGAAGGCCCTGCATAAGGAACGGGACCTCGCTGTCACTCCTGCCGCAGAACATGCAGCGGTTCTTGACGTTGCCGCCTTTGTCTTTTTTAACAGGCATTAGCGTTCGCGCTTTTTGAGAATTTCATCTACCATGCCGTAGGCAAGGGCTTCTTCCGCGTTCATCCAATAGTCACGCTCACCGTCGGCGGCGACCTTCTCGAAGGGCTGGCCGGTGTGGGTGGCTATGATATTGAAGAGCTCCGTACGGGTTTTCTCAATCTCCTTGGCGGCGATGAGAATCTCCGTGGCCTGGCCCTGTGCACCGCCAAGGGGCTGATGGATAAGCACCCTGGAGTGAGGAAGGGCGGAACGTTTGCCCTTTTCGCCTGCGCACAGAAGCACTGCGCCCATGCTGGCGGCCATTCCGGTGCAAACTGTTGCAACATCCGGCTGCACAAGCTGCAGCGTATCATATATGGCAAGGCCCGAGGTCACCTGGCCACCAGGTGTATTCAGATACATCGTGATGTCTGCACCCGGATCCTGGGCGGCAAGGAAAAGTAGCTGGGCCTGGATGATGTTGGCCACGTCGTCGTCGATGGGAACGCCTAAAAATATTATGCGATCCATCATGAGGCGGGAAAACACATCCATCTGAGCCACATTCAGCTTACGCTCTTCGGTGATTGTGGGGTTAATGTAGCCGTCGTAGATGGAAGTATAACGAGAAAGGGTCATCGAACTGATGCCCCTTCCCTTCACTGCAAATTTATTGAAATCCTTCATAGTCATTAAAGATTCCGGGTCAAGCCCGGAATGACGGAACTATTTGAGTTCCTTGAATTTGTCAAGAGAAATCTTCTTGTTCTGGAGAGTGACCTCTTCACGGACGCGGGCGATGGCTATGTTGTCTTCGCACTGCTCTTCCAGACGGTTGTACTGGTTTTTGTCCTGAAGCATGTTCTCTGCAGCGGAATCTATGAGATTCTGAGGCATACCGGCCATTCCGTACATAGCATACTGGTAAGTGACGAAACTGCGGGCGGCATTGAGGATGTCTTCACGGCTGACCTTGAGGTCGAACATCTTCATGATGTAGCCGCGTACCATCTGCCACTTGAAGTCCTCCAGGAAGCCGGGGAATTCCTTCTCTACCTGCTCTGCGGTGAACTTGCCCTCGTTGACGTAGATGAGCCAGCGCTTGAGGAAAGCCTCAGGGAGCTGGATGTTGGCCTTGTCAAGGAAATACTTGCGTACATCTGCGCCGAAGCGGTAGTTTGCATCCTGCTCGTGACCGGCCTTGATGCGCTCCACGACCTTCTCGTCGAACTGCTCCTCAGTGGTGACCTTGCCCTCGCCGAACATCTTGTCCCAGGTCTCCTGGTTGGCCTCTGCGGCTACGAAGGTCTTCACGTTGACCACGGTGAACTCGAACATGGGATCAAGTTCCGCAAGCTTTGCCTTGTCTACCTTGAGCATGGCTGCGCGGTCTGTCTCGTTGGGGAAAGCGGCGTTTACGTCGATGGTGAACTTCTCCCCTGCCTTCTTGCCGATGAAAGCTCCGTGGGCCTCTTCAGCGACCTGCTTGATGGAAACGTATACGCCCTCTGCCTTGTGGCCTTCATTGGCGATATCGGCAACGATATAGTCCTCCTCACCGGCTTTCTTGCCTTCCTGGAGAGTGCCGTACTGCTGGAGCATCTGCTCGCGGGTGGCCTTCTTCTGGGCCTCGGTGACGTTGATGTCGTAGTAGACTATCTTATCGTCCTTGTTAACGGTGAAATTGAGTTCCGGGGTCTGGGCGATGTCGAACTTGAAGGTGAAGTCCGATCCTTCGGTCCATGAAAGCTGGGGCTGGTCCTCTGAAGGAAGGGGCTCGCCAACTACGCGGATCTTGTTGTCGTCGATGAACTTGTCAAGCTGCTCCGAAAGGATGGCGTTTACGCTCTCGTAAAGGGCCTGCTCTCCATAGAAACGCTTGATCATGCCGATGGGGGCCATTCCCCTTCGGAAACCTTTGATGTCCGCCTTGCGCTTGTACTCGTTGAGGCGCTTTTTCAGCGGCTCTGCATAATCTGCTGCTGCAATCTCTACTGTAACCTGATAATTGAGTGCATCAGGCTGTTTGTTCGTTACTTTCATATATAATTGTATGGTTTATTTCAAAAGGACGGCAAAGTTACTTCTTTCTTTTGGGATAAACAACCCTTCCGTGATATAACTGCTGCAGGTAGGTCTTAAGGAGGGATTTAACATGATTGAGGTCGTGGATGGTAATGTCCGCTTCCTCCAGCTGACCTGCCTTTTCCTTTGCAGCGACAATTCCTTCCACAAAGCGGTCGCATGCCTCGGGAGTATACTCCTTGAGGGTTCTGGATGCCGCCTCGATGGAATCGCATATCATGAGGATGACCTGCTCCTTGCTCTGAGGCTTGGCACCATGATAGTAGAATGCCGATGTATCCTCCGGGTCTCCCCCGTCATTCAGATACTTGTTCAGAAAATACATCGTGGCCGATGTTCCGTGATGGGTGCGGATGAAGGACCTGAGTTCCTCGGGAAGGCGGTGCTCCTTTGCTATTTCAAGGCCGTCATCCACGTGGCGGATAATGTCCTGGGCGCTCTCCATGGGGGTTTTTGAGTCATGGTACTTCACTGCCCCTGGGTTGGAAGACTCGTTCTCCACAAAACATAGCGGATTGTTCATCTTGCCTATGTCGTGGTAAAGGGCGGCTGCTCTCAGCAGCGGCACGTTGGCGTCTACAGCCCTTCCCACGTGGTCCACCATATTCATTACCTGGAGGCAGTGCTGGAAGGTTCCGGGGGCCTTGGCCGACAGCTCCTGAAGGAGGGAGTTGTTGGTATCGGCAAGTTCTGCAAGACGGGTGGAGGATACCAGGTTGAATATCTTCTCGAAGAGGAATATCAGCGGATACAGGGCCACCGTGAGCATAGAGCCTACGAATATCTGGATCACATCCAGCCACCAGCCGGCATTGCTGCCCACATCTATGAGCCTGAACCCAAAGAATACTATGATCTCTACTCCAAAGATAATGAGAGCGTTAAGGAACTGGCGCCAGCCTTTACCCAGAAAACCGAAGGTCTGGAGTGTAACTCCGCCTGCTGCAAGGAACATAAGGAAAAGCTCCATTCCGCCGCCGCCGAAGATAAGCAGCGGAAGAAGGATGGTCACGTACACCGGAAACACTACCCTCTTGCGGAAGAAAGCCAGCAGATAAAGGGCAAAGACCGGATACGGCACCATGTACATGAATGAAGGGGCCACCCTCAGCATCATGAATGTGAGGAGAGCCGACAGCAGGAATACGCTCAGGAGGTAGATGTAGCGTTTCCAGTCTGCATAAACCTTGGGATTTGAGAAACGGATGCACAGGAACAGTATGGCGCAGAGAGTGAGGGCCAGCAGTATGTTCCCCAGTATCAGGAGTATCCTGGGACCGTCATAGCCATAAACCTTGTTATATTCCTGCTTGTAACTGTCCAGGATCTGAGCAATCTCGGCGGTGACTATCTCTCCCTTTGAAACTATCTTTTCGTCGGCCTTGACATAGCCCAGCGTGGGAGAAACGTAGTCGTCGCTCTCCGCGTGGGTGAGCTCCGTCATGGTTTTGTCGTACACCAGGTTGGGGACGATCACGCTGTATACTCCGCCCCTGCGGAACAGTGAGTCCAGATTCACGGACGGGTATGTCTTGGCCAGAAGGGCTACAAGCTGATCCTTAGCCTCAGAGACCGAATAGACCTCCGAGCGGGCAGTCTGCGTGGCACGCTTGTTCTTCTGAACGTACACCAGATTGTCCGACACGCGGGCCGACGAGCGCTCTATCTTGACTTTGGCATCGGAAATGACGCCCTTGGAATAGATGTCTTCAAGACGCGTCACAACGGCCGGGCGTATAGTCTTGTACACGCCCAGGTCAAGGCTCTGGACATTCTTAACGGCCTGGGATACAATCTCTTCAGAGTACTTGTAATATGGAATCACCACCGGACCGGACTGTCCCCTCTCCTCCCTGATCTGGTCCTCTGTCTTGAGGATAGGGAAATCGAACTGCGATATGAGGGTTTCGTAAGGCCAGGGCGATCCTTTCTTGTAGTCGTAATTGAACTTCGCAGTCCTTGGCATGAAAAGTACCAGGACCACGAAGACAACTGCAAGAGCTATATATCTCCTTGGTATATCAGGCGTCGATATTTGCATAGTGGGCGTTTTCTTCGATGAAGGCGCGGCGCGGCGG
>CAMJJZ010000003.1 GCA_946406275.1 uncultured Bacteroidales bacterium
AAAATTGGAATATTGACGCAGGTCCGGAAAAGATGAGATTCCCGGAACAAGTCCGGGAATGACGATGTTATACGTTGAACAGGAAGTGCATGATGTCGCCGTCCTGGACAACGTAGTCCTTGCCTTCGATTCCCATTTTGCCGGCGGCACGGACGGCGGCTTCCGTCTTGTACTGCACGAAATCATCGTACTTGATGACCTCTGCGCGGATGAAGCCGCGTTCGAAGTCCGTGTGGATAACACCGGCGGCGCGGGGAGCTTTGTCTCCGGCCACGATGGTCCATGCGCGGCATTCGTCGGCACCGGCGGTGAAGAAGGTCCTGAGGCCCAGGAGGCGGTATGCACTCTGGATGAGGCGGACTACGCCGGACTCCTCCAGACCCATTTCCTCCAAGAACATCTGACGGTCTTCGTACTCCTCAATCTCGGCAATCTCGGCCTCCGTCTTGGCGGCTATGACCAGGATGTTTTCCGGGCCCACGGCTGCACGTACGGCGTCTACATAGGCGTTTCCGCTTGCGGCCGATGCCTCGTCCACGTTGCACACGTACATCACGGGCTTATTGGTAAGGAGATACAGGTCTTTGGCCATCTGTTCTTCCTCTGTGTTCTCCGGGACCACCTCGCGGCAGCTCTTGCCCTGGAGAAGGACCTCGCGGTAACGCAGAAGCAGGGCCAGAAGTTTCTTAGCCTCTTTATCCCCGCCCGTGGTGGCCATCTTCTCAACCTTCTTGATGCGGTTTTCAACCGTCTCAAGGTCTTTGATCTGGAGTTCGGTGTCCACTACCTCCTTGTCCCTCACGGGATCCACAGAGCCGTCTACATGAACGATATTGCCGTCGTCAAAGCAGCGCAGCACGTGAAGGATGGCGTCGCATTCGCGGATGTTGGCAAGGAACTGGTTGCCCAGGCCCTCTCCCTTTGAAGCGCCTTTTACAAGGCCTGCAATGTCCACTATTTCCACCGTGGCGGGAATGGTGCGCTTGGGCTGGCAAATCTCCGTGAGCACCTCCAGGCGCTTGTCCGGCACGTTTGTGGAGCCCACGTTGGGGTCGATGGTGCAGAACGGGAAGTTTGCGCTCTGCGCCTTCCCGCTGCTTATGCAATTAAACAAAGTAGACTTGCCCACATTGGGCAAGCCTACTATACCACATTTAAGACTCATAGGTCATCTACTAATAGAAACGTGCCCTGTTGTCCTTCACGGTCTTGTCTGTCATGACGGGAAGGAGCATCTGCTGGTGGTACTGGTCGATGCGGGCCTGTGCGGCCAGAGCATCGTCCTCAGTGTAGTAGGCGCCGGTCTCGCGGCCGTTCACCTTGAACACATAGGTACCCATGATGCCTGCGACGGGACTTGAAATCTCACCCTCCTTGGCAGCTGCAACTGCACCTACGAATGCAGGCTCAGTGGTGGCTGCGGAGTTGGTGGAGAAGGTGACGTCGGTGAGTTCGCTCACGGTAGTTCCAAGCTTTTCTGCGATTTCCTCCATGGAGGTGAGGCCTGCTATCTGGGCAGCAACCTCTTCGCAGCGCTTGGCGCTGTACTTCTCACGGTAGAGCTGGTTCTGGATCTGGTCCTTTACCTCATCCACGGTGGCAAAACCTTCCTTGTGAGCGTCCTTGACGGCCACCACGAAGAAGTAGTTGTTGTCCACAGTGATGATGCTTGAAGCCTTTCCGGGCTTGTTGTCGAAGGCCCAGCGGGTAACTTCCTTGGCGTGGCTGATGGAACCGTAGGTATCAGTACCCTCGTTGATGGTCATGCTACGGGAATAGGTTCCGGTGGTGTCGCATGCGGCCTTGTAGTTTGCATACTTGCCGGCGGCACGGACTGCCAGGAGGTTAGCCTTGTTGTAGATAGTTGAATAAGTCTCCTTGCTGGGAAGGGTGGCCTTCTCGAAGACGGCTACCTTCTTCTTTGCAACTGGTTTGGTTGTTTTCACAACCTCCACGATGTGGGTGCCGTACTGGCTGGTGAGGATGTAGGGCTTGCCCACAGCTGCGGTAAGGACGGACTCGAAACCGGGAATCATGGAATTCTGGGTCATCCATCCAAGGGTGCCGAAGCTGCCGTCGAACGCATTGTTGCGGTCTACGGAATTCTCCTCTGCCAGGGCGGCGAAGTTGTTCTTGTTCACGAGTTTCAAGACGCTGTCCGCGGTGTGGCGGGCGCTTGCTCCCTGGAACATGATGTGACGAACGTAAACGGAATCAGGAATGTTGCTGAGCTCCATGATGCGTGCTGCATAGAAGCTGTCTCCGGAACGGTAAACGGGAGATGTGCCGGCCTTGTTTGCGGAAACGAAGGCGTCCACGTCACGGTTTACGCTGCGGAGTTCACCGTCTTTGTACCAGTGGTCCTGCCACTGACGGTCAGAGTTGCGCTGAAGGAATGCGCGGACGTTGTCCGTGGAAGCGAACTCGTCGTAAGCGGCGGCGAAATCAACGTTCTGGGCCTCTACGTCGGCGGCGGAAGGGGTAACCTCGAACACTGCGTATTCGATGTCCCTGGTGGCCTGCTGACGGAAGTTGTCCTTATGGTCGTTGTAGAACTTCTTGATTTCGGAAGAAGAAACCACGATGGCGGAATCCTGAGGGAAGTAGGTGTTGGGAGCCATCACGAAGCTTACGCTTGCGGTGGTGTTGTTCTCTGCAACGGCCTTCTTCTGCTCAAGGCTGTTCACGAAGGAAGCGGCGGAGAAGAGGTTTCCGTACTTCTCGGAATAACGGTTGTTGCGGACGTTGTTCTGGAGATAGTTGCGGATAAGAAGCATGCGGCCGGTTTCGTCGGCGCTTACCTGCTCAATGAAATCACGGACCAGTTCAGGGGAGAAGTTGCCGTCCTGATCGTAGAAAAGACCGGAGGAAGCAACTACCGGTGAAGGATTCTCACTTACGAAGAGATCTACCTCTTCCTGCTTGCCAACGTTGATGCCGGCCTTGCGGATTGTGGGAATTACCAGGTGTTCCTGAAGGAGGTTCTGCCATGCTATTTCACGGTTCTGCTTCTGTGCCTGCTCCGAGGATGCGGATGTGCCGGTCATGAGTTCGCGGACATCGGCCATCTTCTTGGTTTCCTGCTCGAAGTCGGTGTAGGTGATGCGTTTACCATTGATTTTGCCGACATCGTACTTGGTAGAAGCTGACTGTATAGTCTGGATGATGTCGGACGGGTTTACAAGGAAGAGTAACAGACCGAAGGCAATGATGAGCGATGCACCAATGCCGAATTTAGTTCTGATGGTCTCAAGAGCTGCCATTGTGTTATATTTTTAATTTTTATCTATTTTTTTCGCATAAGGGCTGCAAAGGTAGTGATTTTCTTCCAAATAACCACTATTTTTTTAACATCGGGCCTATAAAATTGACCGAATCAATCTGCACCGGCGGATTATCTTCATCTTCGATGAGGAATTCCGTATCGAACGGATGCATCAGGATGGCGTTGCGCGCCATCTCGTCCGAGCGCATCCCGTAACCCTGCATAAGGCCGGAAGGGGAGTGCATCTTAACGTAGCAGTCCGTCCATATTTCATGCGCCACGTTGTCCCAGTACAGGGTATCGGTCTCCATTATCTCTTTCTTGACGATATTCTTGACCACCACGTTCCCGAACGCAGACCACAGTTCTCCCCCGGTTTTGCGATGTTTGGCCTGGTCGGAGACGATGGTCGTTTCCAACAGGCCGGTTTCACCATATGCGAACACCTTTATCCCCTTGGGGAAAAGGTCATAAGAAATTGTATCGTGCTCGTAAACCTCCATCCTGGGGGCCTCCACCCTCATTTTAAGGCGGCCGTTCTCCGACTGCACGAAGAACATGGAATCCACCGTCTGGAGCGGAATCCTGTCAAGGTCAAGCTTCTCAGCTTCCGACAGATTTCCCTTGCACGAATAAACGACGAAAGCAACCGCCGCGGCGGTTGCAATCATCGTAAATATGTTTCTTTGAGTCACTACCTGCTGCTTACACGTACGGTGGTGGAGGCGGACATACCGCCGCAGGATACGGTATAGCTCTGGCCGGCCTGGAGATCATACATGAAGATCTCACTGGCCTCAGGATAGTACCTGGCAACACCGGAAATGGCGGATGCCACGTCGTCGGCGATGGAAGGATCAGCGTTACGAGCCTTCTGATAGTAGTCAGTAGCAGCCCAGAAGCGTGCGTACTTGTCCACATCGTCGGTGCAGGTGGCGCTTGCCCAGAGGTTACCAAGGATCATGTATGCCTTTCCGGCAAATCCGTTGTCAAGTTCGATAGCCTTGCGGGCGGCGTCGGCAGCCTTTCCGCGGAGGCCGTTCTTGTATGCGAATGCAGCGAGCTCGTAGCAGTACTGGGCGTCGGTAGCGTCGTCCGACTCAGGAGAAGCGATAGCCTCTTCAAGGTACTTACCGGCGTCGGCAATGTTGCCGCGGGCGCTGTTCAGGCGGAACAGGGCATATGCACTGCGGTATGAAGGATCCAGCTTGTACATGGAGGTAACGGCCTTCAGGTACAGGTCATTGGAAGCGCAGTCGTCGGCGGTGTTCATGAGCTTGACGATGTTGGAAACCAGTGCAAGGTTGTTGGGGTCGGCCTCGTAGCGGGGACCGAAGATGGCGATGAGGTTGTCGCAGGAAGCAACCTTGGAGTCTGCGAAGATGGACTCGATGGTGGCCTTTGCCTTGGCGTTGTCCTCAATTTCGGCATCGCTCTTTGCCTTTGCACCATTGATGGCCTCGCTCACCTTGTCATACAGGCCGATAACGTCGTCTGCGGTGAGTTTGTTCTCACGATACAGGGCGATACCACTCTGAAGCAGGTTCACCAGGATGCTGCCGCTGGTGTTGGAACCGAGCTGATCCACGATGACGGAAAGGTTCTCGTAGATATACTTGGAATCCGAGCCACGGTAGTTGATCATATACTGGCCCTTGTTGTTCAGGATTTCCTGGCGCTTTTTGGGATATGTTGCCATGCGCTGGTCCTGAAGGGTGATGATGGTGTCTATAATTGCGGAACGCATTGCAGGATCCTTGATCTTGTCCAGCTGACGGGTCATGAGACGGGTTCCGTGGATAAACATGTTCTGCGATGCGGTAGCGGGGCAGACTGAATATGCCTTTCTCCAGTTGGGAAGGGCGGAATCATAGTTTTTCTGCTTCCAATACTCCTGATAGTAGGAGAGATACTTGAGGCACTCGGCGCTGTCCGCACCATATTTTCCTTGGGCGGAGACAATGTTCTGACCTGCGAACAGGGCAACTGCGGCGAGAAGAATGAAGGTTAACTTTTTCATATCGTCAGATGTTTTAACTTTCAATTTATCAATTATCGTGCTAAACTATTCATACCTTGGTTTCTGGAACCATATATCAAACATGTTGAGACCCAGGTTGAAGCCTATGTAGTTCTGTTTTATCTGGCTGGAATCCAGGCCGCGGCGGCCCATATCCACGCTTATGGAAAGGCCATTGTACCAGCGGAAAACGGGGAGTGTCATGCCAACCGTAATGCCTATTGCATCCACATGGGCGCCGTTTACCGTATAATAGGAACTGTCGTAATATGCTCCGGCGCGGTAGGTGCAGCGCTTGAAGAAATAACGGATATCGTTCCTGTTGGGCGTCATCTCGAAACCGGCCCTTATGGACTGGCCTATACCAGATGCAAACGCTGACTGCAGACCCACGTTGGAGAAGCCCGATACATTCTCGAAATTGGAATTACTCCAATCTGAACGGAGGTAATTAACCTCTGCGGACCATACGTCTGCGTTGCGGAAGGAAAGGCCTACGCCTATTTCCTGGCCAAGATACACCTTGTCTTCCTTGATAAGATGCTCCTCCTTGGTGCGGGCGTAACTGCCGGTTTCCAGATAATGGATCCTGTGGCCGCCGAAGGGAGTGGACATCCTGTAGGTTGCACCCAGAATTACGGAATTCCTTGTTCCCAGCGGCTGCTGGTACTGAAGGCCGGCCTTGAGGCTGAAATTGTTTACCTGCAGGGAGTCTCCGGTGTAGAAGTTGAGGAAACTGTCGTCCGACGGGGAATTGGCCGACGTCTTGTTGATGCTTCCGAAGATGTAATTGCCCTGGACGCCAAGAGACAGGCGGCGCCAGAGGGTTACAGCACCTGCTGCAAACACCTGGTACATGCCGCCGTTTCCGTAGGTTGTGAAGGTGTTTGAAGTGGAATAATAATCCGTCTTGGTGCTGGAAATCCTGTATCCTACCTCGCTGAACGGGGAAAGGCCAACCATCATTGCGGTATTCTTCCACAGAGGGAAGGAAAGCACGAAGTTTTCCAGGTTGAATGTGGTGTTGAAACCGGTCTTTTCACCTTCCTTCAGAAGTGACATTTTACTGCTGAGGGTAAAATCCGACATGAAGGAGAGGGAGTCCCTGGCGGTAATGGAAGCGGGATTTTCAGTATTTACGAACCTCTTGTTGCGGGTTGCTATGCCAACACCGCCCATGCCTTTGTTCCAGGCGGTACCGTTCTGGTGGATATTGCCCACTCCGAACACGGAGTACGGGGAATATCCCACATACGTCCCGTCCGTCTGAGCCATGGCGGCCCAGCCGGAAAGAAGGAATACTACCGTGACGGTAACACTGCTAACCAATCTTCTGAACATACTCGTCAGCTATTAAAGCCAACCCCATCAACACGAGGTTACAAATTACAAAGATGGAACTTTTCATCCGTTTTGCAAAATAATTTGCATCGCCGCCGGTGAACACCGCAATATTCTCCGGATGCAGATTCAGGTAGCCTTCAATTTCAAAAACAATGCCTGAAACCACTCCGCTCTCTATTGACGATATTTCTCCCTGGCCCACCACGTCCGGGTTTTCAGGGGTATCCACAAGCGGAAGGGCGCGTGAATAACGGTTTATAGCCTTGAAGCGCGTACGGCATCCAAGGGATATATTTCCGCCGTTATACTGGCCTTCACCTGAGGTGAAATCCACAGACATCGTGGTACCGAAATCCACTATTGTACAGCCTTTTCCGCGGAATAAGTAGCGGGAGGCAAGGATGGATGCGGCCCTGTCATATGACAGATAAGTGGGAAGGCCTCTTTCTATGAGAAGTTCCTTGTGGTTACGGTCAAGGATAAGGAGTTTTTCACACTCCGCCTCAAGCAGCGTTATGTCCTGATCCGACAGAGGATACACCGACGATACCACCATTACGGCGGGCTTTTCCTTCTTTGTGAGGGAAAGGATGAACTCCATGGACTTCTCCCCCTGGTAGCGGAAAGTCTTGCCAAGGGTCATCCTGTCACTCCATGCGGCCTTTACGGCAGTGTTGCCTATTTCTATCAGAAGATTTGACATAGCCTACGAAGGTAGCAATTATTGCAGTTTTTTCAAAATCTGCAGGGCTTTATCCAACGAATCAACGCCTCTGGTAACGGTTCTGAGCTTTCCGGAGTCCTGGTTGAACTTGAAAAGTGTGGGATTCTGGTTAACCCTTTCAAGTACCTTTTCAAACTCCTTGGAAGTATAGTATCCGCTCATGGGGTTGTTCACGAAGAACATTATCTGCATACCGTTCTTAACGATTATCTTTTCAAATCCGGTATGGGTGCCAAGGTTCCTGAGTTTTACAACCAGAAGAAGGTTCTGCACCTCCTGGGGGAGTTTCCCGAACCTGTCTTCCAGGCGGCCGGCAAGTGAATCTATCTCGCGGTCGTCGGTAAGGGAATCCAGCATCTTGTATATCCTTATCTTCTCTGCGGTTATATCAATGTAATCATCAGGAATGAATGCCGGCTGATCCGTCTCTATGGTGCAGTCTTCCACGAACTTCTCTCCTGGACGATTTACCACGATGCCGGTTTCCATACCAAGTTCCTCCATAGCCTCCGACAGTATCTTCTGATATGTCTCGTAACCCATATCCGAGATGAATCCGCTCTGTTCCGCACCCAGCAGATTACCGGCGCCGCGGATATCCAGATCCTGCATGGCTATGTTGAATCCGCTGCCGAGGTCGGAGAATTCCTCTATGGCTTTGAGACGGCGGCGGGCATCGTCAGTGATGGAAACAAGCGGAGGTACTATGAGGTAGCAGAAGGCCTTGCGGTTGGAACGGCCCACGCGGCCGCGGAGTTGATGAAGGTCGCTGAGGCCTATGTTCTGCGCCTGGTTTACTATTATGGTATTGGCGTTGGGTATATCCAGACCGTTTTCTATAATGGTGGTACAAAGAAGCATGTCGTAGTCTCCCCTCATGAAGGCCAGCATCCTGTCTTCAAGGGCCCTGGATTCCATCTGGCCGTGGGCCACGCATATCTTCATGTCCGGAACCAGGCGGTGGAGAATATCTTCTACGGACTGTAATTCCTCTACTTTATTATGCAGGAAGAATATCTGTCCGCCGCGGTTGAGTTCGTAATTGATTATGCTCTGTATTTCCTCCTCGTTGAAAAGGATAATCTCCGTCTGGATTGGAATACGGTTCTGCGGGGGAGTCTGTATAATGGAGAGGTCCCTGGCGCCCAGTAAAGAAAATTGCAGGGTTCTGGGAATAGGTGTTGCTGTAAGTGTAAGGGTATCCACGGAGTTTTTCATCTGGCGCAGCTTTTCCTTTGCACTTACGCCGAATTTCTGCTCCTCGTCTATAATGAGCAGGCCCAGATCCTTGAATTCAAAGCCGGAACCGAGTATCTTATGAGTACCTATCAGAACGTCTATCTTTCCTTCTTTCAGGCGTTTCTTGATGTCGTTTATCTGCTTTACACTGCGGAGGCGGCTCACGTATTCCACGTTGCAGGGAAGGTTTTCCAGACGGGAGCGGAAGGTCTCGTAATGCTGAAGTGAAAGGATGGTAGTAGGTACCAGTACGGCCACCTGCTTGGAGTCCGTAACTGCCTTGAAAGCCGCCCTGATGGCTATTTCCGTCTTTCCAAAACCTACATCTCCGCAGATGAGCCTGTCCATAGGGTACCCTGCTTCCATATCCTCCTTCACAGCCTTGGTGGCCTTCTCCTGGTCCGGTGTATCCTCGTACATAAAGGACGATTCCAACTCCTCCTGGAGGTAGGTATCGGCACTGAAGGCGAAGCCCTTGGAGGCGCGGCGTTTGGCGTATAGTTGGATCAGTTCCTTGGCGATATCCTTTACGCGGGATTTTGCCGATGATTTAAGGGTTGTCCAGGTCTTGGAGCCAAGCTTATTTATGCGCGGAGCCTCCCCTTCGCGGGAACGGAAGCGGGAAATTTTATGCAGGGAATGGACGGATACGAAGACAACGTCTCCGCCGGCGTACATCAGTTTCACAACTTCGTGGACGCGGCCTTTATCGTCCTTCATCTTTACCAGGCCGCCGAATATGCCAACGCCGTGGTCTATATGTACCACATAGTCTCCGAGGTTGAAAGAACTGAGGTCATTTAGGGTAAGCTGCTCCGTCTTTTCCACGCTTCTGCGGAGGCGCACGCGGTGGAAGCGGTCGAATATCTCATGGTCCGTGTAGCAGCATATCTTATCCTCGTTGTCTATAAAGCCGGCGTGGATATTCTTGCCTTTTACGAAGGTAGGAAGTACGGTGCGCTCTTCATTGAGCATAATGGAACGCAGCCTCTCCAGCTGGGATTCCTTCTCCCCGTATATATATACCTTATACTTATTCTCCAGTTTGTTCTGGATATCGGATATAAGAAGGTCGAAGTTCTTGTTGAAGACGGGCTGGGGAGATATATTGAACTTTACCGCTTCCTCATTCTGACGGTTGAGCGGTACCTCCAGGAAAACCTTGCGGAAAGGTTCCAGGCTGGGGAAAAACTCCCTTTCGCGGTACATATCCGACGAGTCCAGCCAGACGGTGGCATCGGCCTTGAGGATGGAAATTATGCTTTCCCCGGCTTCCTCTTCCTCCCTGGCGGCGATGTCCGGGTAAATATCGGCCTTATCCACCTTATCTATGGAGAGTTGGGTGTTGGGGTCGAAGGTATTTATCTTGTCTATCTCATTGCCGAAGTAACTTACGCGGTAGGGTTTTTCAAGGGAATAGGAGAATATGTCTATGACCGATCCCCTCACGGAAAACTGTCCCGGAGCGGAAACGAAGTCCACTTTTTCGAAGTTCTTCTCCTGCAGGGCCTGCCGGAGTTCTTCGTAGGGAAAGCGGTCCCCGGCCTTTATGGTGAGCATGGCTCCGGTAAGTTTCTTTGCCGATGGAATCTTCTCCTCGATAGCCTCCGGATAAGTGACGATAAATATCCTTTCATCTCCACTTTCCAGCATTTTTCCTATAGCCGCCGTCCTCTGTACTCCCAGGGACGATTTATAATTGCTCCTCTCTACACTCTTTCCGGATTCGGGAAGGAAGAAGACGCAGTCTCCTTCTACCATATTATATAAGTCTGCCGAGCAATATTCCGCGGCTTCACGGGAAGGGAGTATTATAAAATGAAATCCTTCTTTTGCAACTTGTGATAGAACCGCCCAGCGTGCAGACAAAAAAAGCCCGCTGCAGAAAGACTCCTTCCGGTTTTGAAGGTTTTCCCGCAGAAGAGCAGTAGTTTTCTTAGATATCAACATCTACCCTTTATTTTAGGTTGAAAAGCTGTTGATAACCCTGTTTAAAACGTGTTTATTAAAACAGTCCAGAAAAGGTTTTTCAACTTTTAACAGTTTACCAACAGGCAATTAAAAGCTTTTCAACACTTAATTATTTTATAAACTATTGAATTTCAAATAATTTTAATAGTTATTAACTTTTTAACAAAGGTATACAAATACACCAAATCTTAAAAATAAAAACTATATTTGTATCTGAATTGAACCACACCCGCCATGAGCGAATTTGATCCGCATTCAACAGTAGACCGCAAAGATAGTGAATTCGAGGGAATAATAAGGCCTCGGGAGCTGGATGATTTTACAGGTCAGAAAGAAATAGTCTCAAATCTTGAGATTTATATAAAGGCAGCCAAGCAGCGTGGCGAAGCTCTTGACCACGTGCTTTTCCACGGCCCTCCCGGTCTTGGAAAGACAACCTTGGCGCATATTATAGCCAATGAGATGGGTGTGAACATGAAGGTAACGTCCGGTCCGGTTTTGGATAAACCCGGAGATCTGGCCGGCCTTCTTACCTCCCTGGAAAAGGGAGACGTGCTGTTCATCGATGAGATCCATCGTCTTTCACCTGAAGTTGAGGAGTACCTTTACTCTGCAATGGAAGACTATGTGATAGATATTCTTATTGATAAAGGACCGGGTGCCAGATCCGTGAGGATTTCCCTGAGTCCTTTCACCCTTATAGGCGCCACCACCAGGAGCGGTCTTCTCACGGCTCCGCTCAGGGCCAGGTTCGGTATAAACTGCGCCCTGGAATATTACGACGTGAAGGATCTTCAGAAGATAATAATCCGCAGCGCAGGTATCCTGGGAGTTGAGATTGACGATGAAGCGGCATATGAGATTGCTCTCCGTTCACGCGGAACGGCGCGTATTGCAAATGCGCTGTTGAAGAGGGTCCGTGACTTTGCCCAGGTACTTGGCGACGGAAGGATAAACCTTGAGATTTCCCGCTTTGCCCTTAACAAACTCAAGATAGACAAACGCGGCCTGGATGCAATAGACAACAAGATTCTCCGTACCCTTATAATTACGTTTAAGGGCGGTCCGGTGGGTCTTGGTACGCTTGCAACATCCATTTCTGAAGATGCCGGTACGCTTGAAGAAGTATATGAGCCTTTCCTTATAAAGGAAGGATTTATAATAAGGACCCAGAGGGGCCGCGTAGCCACTGAACTTGCCTACAGTCACCTCGGAATGGAGAATTATCTCCCTCAGCGCAAGTACAATTCCGACGAAAGCGGCTCCCTTTTTTAGGAAAAGTGCGTTTTTATTACTATAATTGCATACTTAAGACATTATTCATAATATGGCAGATCCTAAACTCATTTCCAAAATTCCCGACGGCCCGCTTGCAGAAAAATGGGCAAAGCGCAAGTCGGAAATCCGTATTGTTTCTCCGAATAACAAACGGAAACTGGAAGTTATCGTGGTAGGTACCGGTCTTGGCGGAGCATCCGCAGCTGCATCTTTGGGTGAGCTGGGATACAATGTCAAGATTTTCTGTATCAGCGATTCTCCGCGCCGTGCGCATTCAATTGCGGCACAGGGTGGTATAAACGCAGCCAAGAACTACCAGAACGACAACGACTCCGTCTACCGTCTGTTCTATGATACCATCAAAGGCGGTGACTACCGTTCCCGTGAGGCAAACGTGTATCGTCTTGCGGAGGTAAGCGCAGCCATCATAGACCAGTGCGTGGCACAGGGTGTTCCTTTTGCACGCGAGTATGGCGGATATCTTGCAAACCGTTCATTCGGCGGAGTTCAGGTGAGCCGTACTTTCTATGCCAGGGGACAAACCGGTCAGCAGCTGCTTCTGGGTGCATATGCATCACTCAATAAAGAGATAGCTGCTGGTACCGTCAAGAGTTATCCCAGGCATGAAATGCTTGACCTTGTTATAATCAACGGTGAAGCAAAGGGTATTATTGCACGTAATCTGGTTACAGGTGAGATTGAGCGTTTTGGCGCACACGCAGTTGTCCTTGCCACAGGCGGTTATGGAAATGCATACTTCCTTTCCACAAATGCAATGAACTCCAACGGATCCGCCGCCATGCAGGCATACCGCAAGGGTGCTTACTTTGCAAATCCTTGCTTTGCACAGATCCATCCCACTTGTATTCCCGTTCACGGAGACCAGCAGTGCAAACTTACGCTAATGAGTGAATCCTTGCGTAACGACGGCCGCATCTGGGTTCCCAAGAAGATGGAAGACGTGATGAAACTGCGTAAGCATGAGATAAAGCCTTCCCAGATTCCGGAACAGGATCGTGACTACTATCTGGAACGCAGGTATCCTGCATTCGGAAATCTGGTTCCCCGTGACGTTGCATCCCGTGCAGCCAAAGAGCGCTGCGACGCTGGTTTTGGCGTAAACGAGACAGGTCTTGCAGTTTTCCTGGATTTTGCCGATGCAATCAAGCGCCTTGGCCACCAGAGGGTAGAGGAGCGCTACGGAAACCTTTTCCAGATGTACGAGAAGATTACATCGTCCTCACCTTGGGAAGAGCCTATGATGATTTACCCTGCCATCCACTATACCATGGGAGGCCTTTGGGTTGACTATGATCTACAGACTACCATTCCCGGCCTCTATGCCATAGGTGAAGCCAACTTCTCCGACCACGGCGGAAACCGTCTGGGAGCATCGGCACTGATGCAGGGTCTGGCGGACGGATACTTCATCCTTCCTTATACCATCGGCGATTATCTTTCCCATAAGTTTGCAGAGCCCAAGACGGATATAAACGCACCTGAATTTGACGCTGCGGAAAAAGCCGTCAAGGGGCGCATTGCAAAGATATTTGCGGTGAAAGGAACTGAAACGGTTGACAGTATTCATAAGAGACTCGGAAACATCATGTGGGAATACGTTGGTATGGCCCGCAATGAGGAAGGTCTCAAGAAAGCAATCGAAGAGATTGGTAAACTCCGTGAGGAATTCTGGCAGAAGGTGCGCGTTCCCGGAACCAACGAGGAATTCAACCAGGAACTGGAGAAAGCACTTAGGCTGGTAGACTTCTTTGATATTGGAGAACTAATGGCCCGCGACGCCCTTAACCGCAAGGAATCCTGCGGCGGCCATTTCCGTGAGGAAATGCAGACGGAGGAGGGAGAAACCCTTCGTGACGACAAGAACTTCATGTATGTTGCCGCATGGGAGTACAAGGGAGAAGGTGTTGTTCCTGAACTTCATAAGGAAGACCTCAAGTATGAAAACATCAAGATAGCCACCCGTAACTACAAAGACTGATATGGAATATAATATTAAGGTATGGCGTCAGAAGAACGCCAAGGCCAAAGGCCATTTCGAGACCTACCACGTTACGGATGTGGAGGAAGATGCATCGTTCCTTGAGATGCTGGATATAATGAACGACCAACTCATTCGCGCCGGAAAGGAACCCGTGGCATTCGATCACGACTGCCGCGAAGGTATCTGCGGTGCCTGTTCCTTATATATAGACGGGCGCGCGCACGGACCGGACGACCAGGTTACCACCTGCCAGCTCTTCATGCGTCACTTCAAACCCGGCGCTACCATCACGGTGGAACCCTGGCGCAGCGGAGCTTTCCCTGTGATCAAGGACCTTGTGGTAGACCGTACTGCATTTGACAAGATTCTCCAGGCCGGCGGTTTCATTACCGTGCGTGCGGGATCGGCCCAGGATGCAAACAATATACTTATTCCTCACGACAAGGCTGAACTCTCCATGGATGCAGCTGCCTGCGTGGGTTGCGGTGCATGTGTTGCAACCTGTAAGAACGGATCTGCAATGCTGTTCGTGGCGGCAAGGGTAAGTTCACTTGCACTCCTTCCTCAGGGTAAACCGGAGGCAGCCCGCCGTGCACGTGCCATGGTAGCCAAGATGGATGAACTCGGATTCGGTAACTGCACGAACACCCGTGCATGTGAAATGGAATGCCCTAAACACGTTACAATCGATCACATCGCACGCCTGAACCGGGAGTACCTGAAGGCACGTTTTAGCGAATAAAAAGCTAAAAATCATTAAAAAGGCCCGGTTAACGCCGGGCTTTTAAATTTTTTTAAGAATTTTTATAATTAAAAATCGTAAGTAAATTACTTTGAAAAGTATATAATTATTACTATATTTCGGACCAAACCAAACTAAAAAACCTTAAAAACGCTTATTAAACTTATTATACCCTAGTTTTGTACTATACACTGCATTTGCATTTTTGAATTTGTTTTAGCATTTTTGCACCGATTATCCGCTGGTTTTGGCGGATAGTCAGGTAGTGTATCAGATGCAAAGAATATAAGATTTGTATCAATATTTATGTTTAACTAACTTTTCATGCTTATGAAAAAAATCCAAGTTTTTTTCACAACCATGGTACTCCTGGCCGCGTCCCTAGCTGCCTATGCACAGAATATCACTGTGAAGGGTAAGATTACGGACGAAGCCGGTGAGGCTATCGTTGGAGCTAACGTTTTACTCCAGGGAAGCCGCACAGTGTATACCATGTCCGATGTCAACGGTGAATTCTCCCTGAGCGTTCCCGCAGACGGTGTTTTGGAGGTTAACTGCATGAGCTATGCGGACCAGCAGGTTCCCGTTAACGGCCGCAGGAACATCACCATCGTCCTGGCAGAAGATAGCCAGGTCCTTGATGAGGTTATCATGGTGGCTTACGGTACTGCTACCAAGAGTTCCTTCACCGGATCTGCAGCTCAGGTTAAATCCGAGACAATTGAAAAGAAGATTGCCACCAGTGTTACCAGCGCTCTCGCAGGTACCACCCCCGGTGTCCAGGTTACCTCTTCAAGTGGTGACCCTACCGGCGGCACCCCTACCATCCGCATCCGTGGTATTGGATCAATGAGTGCATCCAATAGCCCTCTGTATGTGGTTGACGGTATGCCTTACGATGGAGCAATCTCTGACATCAACCCTCAGGACGTCGAGTCAATGTCCGTTCTTAAGGATGCTGCCGCATCTGCAATTTACGGTCACCGCGGCGCTAACGGTGTTGTTATCATCACCACTAAGAAGGGTCAGTCCGGCGACGCACAGGTCAAGTTCGACGCCCGTTACGGTGTCAACTCCCGCCTCATCCCGCAGTACGATGTCATCGACAACCCCGGTCAGTACTATGAGACCTACTACAACATGCTCTACAACCAGTACTACTATGCCGGTCACACTGTTGCAGAAAGCTATGCTTATGCAGACAAGTACCTGTTCGACGAAAAGAACGGCGGTCTGGGTTACCAGGTTTACACCGTTCCTGCAGGTGAAAAACTCGTAGGTACCAACTTTAAACTCAACCCTAACGCTACCCTGGGTTACTATGACGGTGAATACTACTACATTCCCGATGATTGGTACAAAGAGGCTTTCCACGATGCATATCGTAGGGAATACAACGTTTCCGCTTCGGGCGGTTCCGGTAAGATGAGCTACTATGCAGGTGTTGGTTACCTGGATAACAGCGGTATCGTTAACAACTCCGGTTACAAGCGTTATTCCGGCCGTATCAATGCAGAATATCAGGCTAAGTCCTGGATGCGTTTCCTCACTTCCATGAGCTTCACTCACTCAGACTCCCAGCAGGCAGACTGGAGTGACAGCTATGGTTCTTCAGGCAACCTCTTCTACATTGCCAACAGCATGGCTCCTATCTATCCTCTGTATGTACGTAAGCTCACTGATGATGATCCTAACGGTGAACCCTACATCGTAACAGAGCAGGGCCGTAAGCTCTACGACTCCAACAACACCAACCAGAAGCGTCCTTCCGTGGTTGGTAACGCTGTCCGTGACAATGAATATGATGACACTTACCAGTATGCCGACGTTCTCACCGGCAAACTCGGTACTGTCCTTAATCCTATTCCTGGTCTCACCCTTACCGCCAACATCGGCTTCACCTCCGACAATACCCGTTACAGCTCCCTGTCCAGCCAGTTCGCAGGTTCCTCAGGTACTGACGGTTATGTCTATGTGAGCCACAGCCGTATGTTCACCGTGAACCAGCAGTATCTTGGAGAGTACAAGATCAGCTTTGGTAAAAACAATCTTGACCTCCTTGGTGGTTTCGAGAAATACAGCTACATGAGCCAGGGCCTCAACGGCAGCAACTACCACCTGTTCGACCCGTTCATCGGCGAACTTAACAACGCCGACGGTACCGGTTCCATGGTAAGTGCAGGTTCCTCCACCAGCCGTTACATGACCCAGGGCTTCCTTGCCCGTGCTCAGTACGACATGGACGGAAAGCTCTTCCTCTCCGGCTCCTATCGTCGCGACGCTTCTTCCCGCTTTGCAGAAGGTCACCGCTGGGGTAACTTCGGTTCCGCAGGTGCCGCTTACCTAGTGAGCAAGGAGAAATGGTTCAACATTCCTTCCATCGACATGCTCAAACTTAAGGTGAGCTACGGTGTCCAGGGTAACGATAACCTGGGTAGTCTCTATCCTTACGCAGACCAGTACACCCACAAGTGGGACGAGAATAACGGTTATTCCTCCAAGCTTTCTTATGTAGGTAACGAAAACCTCACCTGGGAAACTTCCAAGTCCTTCAACGCAGGTTTCGACTTCGAGATGCTGGACGGCCGCCTCAATGGTACCGTTGAGTGGTTCTCTCGTAAGACCGAAGACCTCCTCTACAGCAAGAACGTTCCTCTGAGCTCCGGTAACCCTGTAGGTTCCATCCCCGTGAACGTGGGTTCAATCCTGAACAAGGGTCTTGAGGTTTCTCTGGACGGAAGCATCATCCGCACCAAGAACATCAACTGGACCTGGAACTTCAACATCAGCCGTTACACCAACACTGTTCTTGAACTCGATGAGAGCGTTTCCGCGGACGGTATCCGCACCGGTAACCGTATCGTCAAGGTCGGTGGTTCCATCTATGAGGCTTACATGTATAAGTATGCAGGTGTTGATCCTGCAACCGGTCAGGCAATGTACTACGGCGAATTCCTCAAGGAAGACGATTCTCCCGTTGCACGTCCTACCCAGAAGCAGATCGACGAAGAACTCACCTATACCAAGGTAGTCACCAACTTTGCACAGGCATCCCAGTATGACATTGGCACCACTCTTCCGGACTTCTTCGGTGGTTTCGGTACCAACCTCAACTTCTTCGGATTTGACGCCAGCGCACAGTTCTCCTATCAGGTTGGCGGTAAGTACTATGACGGTACCTACCAGTCCCTGATGCACACCCAGGCATCTGCAGGTCATGCATGGCACAAGGATGTTCTCAAGGCTTGGACTCCTGACAACCCCAACACCGATGTTCCTAGGAACGATGGCGACATCCAGGTTGCTCAGTCTGCACTTGACCGCTTCATGGTAAGCGCAAGCTACCTCAGCATCAACAACGTAACTCTTGGTTACACTCTGCCTTCCAGCATCACCAGGAAGATGAAGATTGAATCTCTCCGCGTGTATGTGGCAGGTGACAACCTCCACGTCTTCACTGCCCGCAAGGGTATTGACCCCCGCTTCTCCATGGGCCTCGGCTCAATGACCAGCGGCACCGGCCTCAACAGCGGTTACTATTCCGCAATGCGTAATGTTACCGCAGGTGTTACCCTTACCTTCTAATTTAAGCGTACAAGAAAATGAAACTCAATAGAATTATTCCGGTTTTATTTGCGGGTATTCTCCTGGTGGCTTGCACAGACATGAACACCATCCAGCCCGCTGGCGGTACCCTGCTTGCAAAGCAGCTTCAGGAAACCAACACCGCTGTTCCTTCACGCGCTGCAGCTTCCTTTGCGGGTCTTTTCAACCCCATCGGAAACCCTAACTTCTACGGATACGGCACCCCCGATGATTTCGGTGTGCTCATGATGCTCTTCTGCAACGACCTCGAAAGCGCCGATGCAACTGCATCTGATAACAACTACAACTGGTTCTCCGTGTGCGGTGAGTATTCTTCCCGTAGCGCCAACTACCGTAACCCTGTTATCCGTTATAGGGCTCCCTACAGCATTATCTCTTCCGTGAACGATTTCCTCGCCGGTTTCCCGGACGATGTTTCCGATCAGGAAAGTATCTATATGATTGCTCAGGCCAGGGCTTTGCGTGCGTACGCATACCTCCTCATGGCTCCCGCATTCCAGTTTGTTCAGAAGGGCGGACAGTTCAATGCCGACGGCGTTTCAGTTCCTATCTGCTCTCCTGACGTTGAGGACTTCACTCACAATCCCCGTGCACCCCTCAGCGATATCTATAAGATCATCACCGACGACCTTGATTTCGCTATCGAAAAGCTGGACGGTTACGAGCGTCCTACCAAGAAGTATCTTGACAAGAACGTTGCTTACGGTCTCCGCGCACGTGCAAACCTCGATATGGGTAAGTATGCAGAAGCTGCTGCAGATGCAGAAGAAGCTGCAAAGGGCTATGAGCCCGCTTCTCTTGCAGAGATCAGCACTCCTTCCTTCCAGGATATTTCCGAGCACAACTGGATCTGGGGCTTCGACATGAGCGCAGACCTTGCAAAGGACTTCAAGTATGCAACTACCTCTTCCTGGCTTCGTTCCTTCTCCGGTTGGGCATATGCCGCAGGTACTGCTACCTACACTTGCATCAACAAGATCCTGTACGACAAGATTCCCGCCAACGACGCTCGTAAGGGCTGGTGGCTGGACGAAAACCTCTATTCTCCGCTTCTTGACGGCCTCACATGGGACGCCGGCGAAAGCGGCAGTGCTTCAGGTCAGGCTATCGCAGACTTCGAGTATGACGACAAGCTTGCATTCGTTCCTTACACCAACGTAAAGTTCGGCTGCACCCCTATCGGCACCAACGACAACGCAGAAGACATGCCCCTGATGCGTGTTGAGGAAATGATCCTCATCCAGGCAGAAGGTTATGCCAAGAGCGGCAATCCGGCCAAGGCACAGCAGATCCTTTCCGACTTCCTCAATACCTACCGTTATCCCGCCAAGGATTACGCCCCTGTTTTCGGCAACATCGCAGACGAAATCTGGTTCCAGCGCCGTGTTGAGCTCTGGGGTGAAGGTTTCGCTATCCTTGACACCAAGCGTCTTGAGAAACCTATGGTCCGCTTCCTTGGCACCGCTGAGAGCACCAACGTTTCTCCTGCATTCCGCTTCAATATGGCTGCAGACGACGGCTGGCTCCTCATGCGCTTCACCAACAGCGAAATGAACACCAATTTCGGTATCGTTGACAATACTGAAGGTGAACTTCCTAAGATGGATCAGAATCCTAACCTTCGTGACGGTATTACCGACTAATTAAAAAGGAAAGACGTATGAAAAAGTTTTATACTATATTTCTAGGCGCAGTTTTCTCCCTTTTAGCCGTTTCATGTTTTCCTGAAACCGAACAGGACAACTGGACTCCCGGAGAGGCTGAAGACGCATTCTGCTACGGAGTGTATTTCCCCGTCCAGGATGCCAGCGGATACCACATCTACAATCCTACACAGGAGCCTAAGGTGGTGATCACCGTTGGTCGTACCAACACCAGCGGAGCTATCACCGTTCCTGTTGAAGCTACTTTCTCTGAAGAGGGTATTTTCGAGGCAACTCCCATCGCCTTTGAGGATGGCCAGGCAGAGACCACGTTCACTGTTTCTTTCCCTACCGCCAAGGAAGGTACGGAGTACAGCGCAAGCTTCAATATTACAGACAAAACCTATGCTTCTCTCTATTCATCCAACGCTGTAGGTATTGACTTCTCCTTCATGCGTGTAGAGATGCTTGAATTCAAGAATCCTGTAACCAAGGAGACCGCAAACTTTACCCTGAACGAGGGATGGTGGGGCGAAGTTCATACTGCCAAGCTTCAGTATTATGAGGTGGACGGCGTACGTACATGTACTTTCATCAGCACCGAAGACGGAAACGGTATTTGGGGCGATACAGTAAACGCTACCCTTCAGTTCAAGTGGTACACCAAGGATAACAACGCTGAGGGCAACAACTTCCTTGAAGTTCCCAAGCAGTACTTTGGTTTCGACTATAGCGACTGGGGTTCCAAGCCGGAAGGCGAAGCTGTCAATCCTATCTATGTTTACGACTATTATTGGTATCATATTGAAAGGGCAACCTCCGGTATCGATCAGTTTACCTGGATGGATTTTGCCAAGAAGTATGGCGATCCCGACGGCGGATATCCCATCGGTTACTATGATGGCAACGGCGGTTTCTATTTCAACCTCCGTTACTATATCCCCGGTCTCGGCGGCTTCTCTCCCGATCCGTATGAATTCGTTGCTATTTGCGACGGTTTCGTCCGCGTAGACTACAGCCTTGATATTGCTACCGACTATCCTGCAGACGGTGTAACTCCGCTTTATGTTGAGACAGGTGTTGATGTAAAGAGCGTTAAATACGCAATTTACGAAGGCTCCCTCAACTCTGCACAGCAGGAAGCAAAACTCAGCGGCATAGTAGCAGGAACGGAGGAAGTTGTAACCTTCACCGAGTTCGCTTACGACGCAGATGAGAATGTCAACTATGCAACCATAGGCCTGTCTCCTGAAAAGACCGCCACATACACCCTTATCATGGTGGCATGCGACGCAGAAGACAATGTACAGAACAGCGCATCTCTTACGTTCAACCACGTAAATGCAACGGATAACGATGATTATGCAGTAGAGGTAAACGCTTTCACTGAGGATACTCCTGCACGTTATGCAGAACTCCATGCATATGATTCATTTGCATACTGCGTTTACGGTAAAGACCTTACCGAGGTTCATACCGCCATATTATCTGCTGCAACAGTAAGCAAGTATGGAACAGACTATATTCTGGATGTTGTGAAGTCCACCTCTGACTATGCTGTTGAAGAGGATGTTCTTGCCCAGATCAATGCCGACGGTGGTTATTATACCATTGCAAAGGGTGTTGACGCCAAGACAACTTACTATGTGATAGTATGGGCAACCAACGGTTCCCGTGACGACTTTGCAATTGCATCATACACAACCGCTCCGCTTCCTTATGTTTGGAACAGCCTTGGCGTTGGTGAGTACACTGATGACGTCATGACACTCTTCGACGAAGAGAGCAACCCGCTGCCTCCGTACACCGTTTCTTGCAACGTTTATGAAGAGGCTACGACTCCCGGTTTGTACATGATTAACGGCTATCAGCTGCCTTTGTTCTGCGCCATCTTCGGCGCGAGCGAGACTGTTGCCGCAAATTATGAAGGCAGCATGTGGCAGAATGTTGATCTGGTTATCAACGCTACCGACCCGAATGCCGTTGTCATTGAGCCTCAGCCCTACGGCCTGAAGATTTCAAATGACGGCTGGATGTGGGTATCTTCATACTACAATGGCAGCGTTTTCGCAACAGGTAAGCTTGCCGACGGCGTTATCACCTTCGATACCAAGAAGCTCCTCTGCGGCTTTGACGGTTCAGTTGGCTACTATGCCAGCCTGAACGGCGCCTGGAAGCTTGTTCTTCCTACCAAGGCTGCCGCAGGCGCTCCTGCCAAGTCTTACGGCAAGGGTGTCGTAGCAGAAAAGGAAATTTCCGATTTTGCTTCCCGTATTGACATCCCTGCAGTGAAAGTGGTTTACGAGCGTGACCCTCAGACCGTCAGCGTAAAAGCTGAAACCCTTGCTCCCGCAAGGATGAAGAGGACCAAAAACCTGACAGTCAGCGCAGAATAACTTCAGCCGACAATTTTATTCAAGACCCGGCGCTCCGGCACCGGGTCTTTTTTAACCAAGAACGCAAATGAGAAGAAAAACAATACTTATTGCTCCGGCTCTGCTTCTCTCTTTATTCGCTTGCGATAAAGGTTTCAAAGAGGCGGAACAAACCGTAAACGCTCCCATAGTCCGCCTTGGGGACAATTTCACCCAGGATGCCGTTCTGGTAAAATTCACCGATCCTCTCACAGAGCAGGAAGAAAAGGATTTTGCTGCAGAAACAGGCACTAAACTGGAGAAAGTGTTCATTTCCACTCCCGGCAAGGAGGCCCTTGAGACCCAGTTTGGCCTTGACCGTTGGTACAGGGCTAGTTTTGAGGAGGATGCCATAATGACCAAGGCGTCCTGCTTTGCCGCCTTGCCTAAGGTAGAAATGGTGCAATATGAGAGCATCCACCAGAAGGAGGGCTCGTCGGAAATATACTATGCCGACCCGGAAACGAAAGCCACCTCCGGCAAGTTTAACGACCCCCTTCTCACGGACCAGTGGAATTATAAAAACTATGGCAGCGCAGCCATTTCCAAAACCGCCATGGCCGGTGCAGACATCAATGTTTTTGATGTTTGGGCCAACCTCACTTGCGGAGACCCCGATATTATAGTTGCGGTGGTGGATGAAGGTGTAAAGTACACCCATCCGGACCTCAAGGATAATATGTGGGTTAACAAAAACGAGATTCCGGACAACGGGATCGACGATGACGGAAATGGTTATGTAGACGATATCTACGGCCTTAATTTCGTCACCAAGGGTCCTATTACCTGGGACATTGTAGACAGTGGTGGTAACGGAGATTCTGGTCACGGAACACATTGTGCCGGAACCATAGCCGCCGTTAACAATAACAATAAGGGCGTTGCCGGAGTTGCCGGCGGTTCGGGTAACGGTGACGGTTGCCGCATCATGAGCTGCCAGATTTTCTCAGGAACGCAATCTGGCTCCGGCTCAGGAACTGTTGTGGCAAAGGCTATCAAGTATGCCGCAGATATGGGCGCCTCCATCATTTCCTGTTCTTTTGGCATTTCTGTGGCGTTCAGTTCCGATGATGCTTATATCAGGAGCCAGAGTTCTGTAGAGATAGACGCCATCCATTACTTTGAGTCCTGTAAGAACAATCCAGTTCTTACGGATGGAAACATCGCCATTTTTGCGGCGGGAAACGAGGCTCATCCATACGCCCACTATCCCGGAGCGTTCTATGATATAATAAGCGTGTCAGCTTTTGCTCCTGACGGCCTTCCGGCAAACTACACCAACTATGGTCCCGGATGTAATATATCGGCCCCCGGCGGAGAGGCGTATCATCTTACCAATGTTTTCAGGTCGATGATTCTGTCTACTGTTCCGTCGGAACTAAGGGAGCTCACCGCAACTGACTTTTATCAGACCGGTCAGGATTATGCTTATATGAATGGCACCTCCATGGCATGCCCGCATGTGAGCGGAGTTGTGGCATTGGGCCTTTCATATGCCAAGCAGCTTGGAAAAACCTTCATGAGGGATGAATTCAAGCGAATGATCCTGGCTTCCGTGAACGACATCGACCAGAAGATAGGCGCAACCAAGTCAAAGACCTACGCTTATCATCAGTCGGAGCTTCAGATGGCACCTTACTATCATCAGATGGGAACCGGTGCAATTGACGCCTGGCGCCTGATGATGCATATAGAAGGTCTTCCCACGCTTACTGCCCAGGTTGGAAGAAAGCAGTGGATAGACCTCACGCCTTCCTTTGGAACGGCCTCCGTCAGTCTTACATATCTTGACGTAGAGGTACCGCAGGCTACTGTTGAATCTTTGGGTCTTCAGAAGATAGAGCCCGGCAATACCGAGCAATATCCCGCTGCAGTAGATCCCAACGGATATGCCTATGTCCAGTTCGGCCGCCTTTATATACACCCCACAAAGATTGGTTCAGGAAAACTGAACGTATCTGCAGTGGGCGGCGGTGACCATCTTGGCGGAGGAACTAACCCTCCCGGAGGAATGAAACTTACCCAGACCGTATCACTTATATCCCGTGAAGCCGACGGCGGCAACGGAAATGGAGGATGGCTATAATGAAAAGAGTATTATTTGCAGTTGCAATTACCGCCATCTCTCTTCTGACGGCGTGTGTAAAGGAGAAGAATCCAAAGGAGGAAGAAACCAAGGCATCGGCCATTGCCGGCGTATGGGAGCTCTCCGACATTACCACCAAGGCCAGCGTTGGCTCCGTGAATGTTTCCGTGTATCTTGACTTCGCTTCTGATGGCAATTTTACTCTATATCAGAAGATAGGTGAAGGCCGTTACACCAAGTTTACGGGCACGTATGCTTTGGATAAGGATTCCCTGTCCGGAAAGTATTCCGACGGAAAGGCCTGGGGGCCTTACAAGGCAGAGATAAACGCCTCTGCGCTCACCCTCACAAAAGAAGGCGGCAATGAGACGGATACCTATAGAAAGATTGATGCAGTTCCGGAAACGGTAACTACCAACCTGTACTAATCAACGCGGAAGGAGTATTCCGTACGGACGGGTTTCCCGTCGGCGGTCCAACCTTCGGCAACCACCCTGAAAATACCCGGGTAGGATGGCGTACGGAGCCTTATTTGCTCCTGGCCTCCTGCCCGGATTTTCATTGCCGGGTGCCAGTACAGGAGCTGCCTGGAGTCGTTGCCGGAAGGCGCCTGGCCGGGGTATGCTACCGGGTAGGATACGCCCTTGAAGTCCAGTACGCGCACGTTTTCAGGGAACTGGAGAGCGGTAACGTAGTTTTTCTTGGTCACGAAATTGACGGCTCCGTTATAGGAAACGCCGCCTATTGAAAGGGCCTGGCAGTAAAGATCCACATCTTCCAGAAGGTTGCCGTCGAAGCTCTCCAGCATGCCGTGGTCCGTGAGCACCACGCCGTCCATCATTACAAGGATATTGTCCTGGAGGTATTTTCGGGACGATGTTCCGTCGCTGACCATCATCCTCACGCGCCAGCGGCCGTCGCGGCGCACGAACTGCAGTTCCCGGATGAATTCCGTGCAGATTTCCTGCACCGTAGGGAAACGGGTGTAGTCGTCAAGGTGATAGCGCACGGAAGGGCTGCCGGCCAGCAGGAGGTCTTCCCGCTTGGGGAGGAACTGGACCAGCGTATCCAGCGGGAGGCTGTAGTTTTCACGCAGGGAGGCTTTCCTTGCTACCAGGGCGCCTCTCTGGGCGGGGCTCAGGACCAGCTGGGGCACAGCATTGGCCTCCGGATGTACAAAGGGAGACAGCAGATTCAGGCGGCAGAGGTTTCCGCTGAGGGAACTTACTTCGCAGACGATTTCCCTGTCGCCATAGATATTACCGGTGTAGAAACGCACCAGGCCATCGTCCCCGCTTCTGCCTATGTAGACGTTGGAGGGGGCGCCTGCCGATGAAAGGAAAGCGGTGGCCCTGTCGGCCTCTTTGCCGCCACCCAGGCCCTCTACGCGGGCGGATATGACCTCGCCCTCATATTCCGCCGGTTTTCCGGAGGGTGTTGCGGGGCTTCCGGACAGGAAATCCGCAAGGGAAAGCGTGTTTTCCGGGGAAAGGGCGTCGTCGTGGTACACGGAGACGGAGACATCGGCCTCAATTCCTTTGGACGATATCATCAGAGAAGCCTCTTTTTGGCTCTGGAGGCGCGAAGGCAGGGAAATGGACAGATACTCGGAATTGACGTCCGGGGCCGTCTGCGGGGCTTTATAGGCACTTTGCGGGACAATCTTTATTCCGTCTTTGACGCGGGCGGTGGATCCGGTGTTGAAAACGGATATAATCCGAGCCGATTTTACTTCCGGAACGGCGTCCGCGGTATATGCTACCAGGCGGTAATTGCCGGTGGGAGTAACGGCCGGAATCCTGAAGGAACCCGCACCGCGGCCTTCAAGAAGGCCCATCTTTGCCTCTGCGGCCGTGCCGTCGGCGGAGACCAGCTCCAGATATGCCACGGCGCTTTTCCCGCCGGGAATTCCGTCCTTGTCAAGGGCGAAGAGAGAGCAGTATACAAGGTCTCCGGCGATGTATGCCGTACGGTCCGTGGCCACGTATACCCTTTCCTGGGCGGCCAGTGCCGTGCTTATGAGCAGTATGGAGAGTAATATGGTCTTTTTCATGCGCTTAATTCCAAAATTCGGGAGTTACCAGGGTTCCGCCGGCGTCAATGCAGTTGATGCACCTTGAAGGGCCCCAGCCAATGAAATTGCCTTCTTCGGACTGGACGTTCTTTACGGGACGATAGTTGAGATCGTAGTAATACTTGGAGTAATCTTCAGGATCAACCGGAACAAGGAAAGCGTCGCTGAAGGTTACGGCCCTGAGATAGATACTGCTCAGGTATTCCCTCTTGCTTGTAGCCTCACATGCCATCACATATCCGAAGGCCTGGCGGTCCGGATTGGTCTCACAGTGGATATTGCCTTCCAGGGTCCCCGGCTCCGGAGAGAAGAGATCGCCTCCGAGTTCCGACATCCTCTGATTCTCCTTTTTGTATACATAGGCATCCTTTGACATTGCAAACGCCTTGACCAGAATAGAATACCTCTTATGGTTGCGGGAGTCGGTGCAGGGGAAAGAATGTATGCGGAAGGAGTAAGAATCCTCTATCTTCAGGGATGAAAAATCCCAAAGGACTGTCTGCTTGGATTCATCGTACCTGTAGCACCAATAATAGGGCCATGGGAACATGAGCGGGGAGATAGCCCAGTTTCCGGGGTTGATATCGTATTCCGGATAGTAATCCGTATGGAACTCCCAGCATTCTTCAAACGTGAACCCTACGTATCCTGAATTGCTGTCCTGAACCTTGAGGTCCGTCCATACAATAACCTGATCATTATCGCATGTAAAGTCTATCTTGAGTATTTGCGGGGCGGGTTCGGCTTCTACCCAATCGGAATAATAGGTATCTCCGTCCACATCTATGCCCGCCCTGTACTGAAGCCCGGGCTGAAGGTTCTCCGTAGGTATCCTTATCTTGTCCGCAATCACGGAAGTATTGGCGTTGAAGCGTTTACCGTTACTGTCTTCTATCCATGCGTTTGCCTTGGGCTTCACAAGGGCTTCGCCAATCTTGTCAAGGCTGGACACGTAGCTGAGGTTAATAGTGCTTATTCCGCCAAGGACGATACTCCCGTCCACGACCAGCTTTTTATCCGCCTCCGCACTGGGAATCTCCGGGTCGAAAGGATAGATGCAGGATACCGCCATTACGGCCGCTGCTATATATATAATGGTCTTTTTCATCAGAACAGGATATTGATATTGGCGTACGGGACCTGGGTGGCGAATACGGAGAGCATGTAGCCCTTCACTTCACCCCTGGAATCCGAGCGGAAGAAGACGGAATAAGGGTTCTTGCGGCCTGTGATGTTGTACACGCCAATGGTGAAAGAAGCGTGCGCAAGGGCCTTCAGATAATGACCGGGGTCGATGTTTATAGCCGCGTCCATGCGGAAATAGTCAGGGATGCGGTATGAGTTACGGTCAGAGTAAGAGAATCTCCAAGCACCGTCGTAGAAATACTTTCCTACGGGAATTGTAACGGGGCGGCCGGTGGAGTAGTCTATGTTCAGGGATACGCTGTAGCGGTGCGTGAAGGCATAGATTCCGGAGAGTTTGAACTCGTGCGGCTTGTCATAGGGCGCGTTGTACCATTCGCCGCGGTTTATGGTGTTGGCTCCGCGGTCCGTCATCTCCTGCAGAAGGCTTCTGGACCAGGTGTATGATACCCATCCGGTAAGGTTTCCTGCGGGTTTACGGACCATGAATTCAACGCCGTAGGCCTTTCCGCGTACGGGAACAAGCTCATCGGGAAGGTTGGGATTCATGGAAAGGAGGGCGCCGCTCTTGTAGTCCAGGGCACGCTTGCTCTGCTTGTAGTAGCCTTCCACAGAGAGGTCTATTCCTGAACCAAGGAGAGTCCAGTAGGCGCCGCCGGCTCCTTGCCAACCCGTGGTGGGGGTGATATCGGCACTGGAGAGCCTCCAGGTGTCCATGGGAGATATGGAGGACGTGTTGGAAATGAGGTGGATATACTGCCTCATGGTGTTCACGCCGGCCTTGAAGGTGAGGTTGCTGGCCGGGGAATACTTGCCGGAAAGCCTCCATTCCGGCCCGCCATAGAACTTGTTCGGATGCATGGCCAGGAAAGAGGAGAGGCGAATGCCGCCGTCCAGGGAGAGCTGGTCGTTGATGGACCAGGTGTCGGACACGTACAAGGCCGCTTCCAGGCCGTTTTCCCTATTCAGGCGGGTTGCGTCCACGGAGGAGTTTTCGCCAAACGGATCCAGCGTTCCGGGGTCAAGGGCGTAGAAGACGGCATCGGCCCCATAAGAGAGGACGTGCGTGCCCAGAGGATGGGTCATCTTGCCCTTCAGGAAAGCCTGGCGGATGATTGTGGTGAGGTCGTAGGCCCCCTGCTCCCAGCCGTGTGCGCCAAGGATGTTGCCGTAATGGTCGTAGCCCGTGCTTATGCGTAAGCTCTTGCTGTCCTGAAACTTATGGATGTAGGCCAGGGAGGCGTTGGCGTTGGTGTAGTGGAATGTGGTGTCCCCGCTGAAGGAGAACTTGTCCGTGGCGAAATAGGCGTTCAGCTTGAGCAGGTTGTCGTCGTCGATGCTGTGGGAGATGCCCAGGTTGGCATCGGCAAAGGAGGCGCCGCCGCCGGAATAAGCGCTGTTTTTGGGAAGGCGGTTCAGGATCCAGTCCGAATAGGTGATTCTGGTGCCGGCAATGAAGGTGGTCTTTTTGCCGATGGGCCCTTCTACGTGCCCCCTGCTGGTGAGCGGACCTATGCCCAGGGAGCCCCTGATGCGGTTTTTGTCACCGTCCTTTGTCTTGACGCTGAGGACGGATGATATGCGCCCGCCGTACTCTGCGGGGATGGAGCTCTTGTACAGGTCTACGCCATCTACAAGGTCCGGGTTGAAGGCGGAGAATATGCCAAAGAGGTGGCTGGGGTTGTAGATGGTGTTGTCGTTGAGGAGGATAAGGTTCTGGTCCGCACTGCCGCCGCGGACGTTGAATCCGCCGGAGGCCTCACCCACGGTCTTTACGCCAGGGAGGGTAAGGACGGCCTTGATAACATCGCCCTCACCGAATGCGGACGGAATCTTTCCTATGGTGCTCATGCTCACGGACTCCATCCCTATGGCGGTTGTCCTGTGCTTCTGCATGCTCTCCGCAGACACAATGGAGCCCTTTAGCAGGGTGACCTTTTCCGGCATGGAAATATCCAGCGTACCATCGGCCTCCATTACTATTTTAAGAACAATTTCCTCCTTGGATTCCGCGTTGAAGTTGAGCTCGTTCTCTCCAAGAGGGAGGGTGAGGCTGTAACGGCCCCTGGTGCTGCTGCGGGCGTAGGTCTGGGTTTTGGAGTCCCAGATTACGGCGCCGGGAAGGGGCTCTCCGGTTTCCGCGTCGCGCACGGTGCCCTTTATGGTGGCCTTATTTCCGTGAGCCTTGCCGCCTTCACCTATAATATATATCTTGTTGCGGAAGGTTGCCAGGGCGGCGTCCTGGGAGATGTCCTGGCTGGAAGTATCGGCCTTTGTATCCTCAAAATAGCCATCAGGAAGGCCTGTGCCGCGGATTTGGGCCAGGCGCTCCGGGAGGGAACCGTCGGCCTCGTCGCTGTCCGGGTGCCAAAGGGAAAGCCTTTCCGCTATGGGACTGGGGCCGCCGTCAGGGTCTGCGGCCAACCTTTTTCTGTAGGCGCTGCGGCTCAGTTTCTTGAGATGTCCGTTCTCCAGTAGGAAATAATTGTGCTCCGGGACGAAGACATTGACGATGTTTTCGTCAAAATTGCCGTCCATTTCCGGAGTTTCGTGCATGTTTGTCTCCGTGCGGAACTTTTTGATGGAATATTTGAGGACTGGTTTACTTGAATCCTGCAGGATTTCATAGTAGCCTTCCTCGGCATCTTTGTATCCAAGATAGCGAAGGTTTACAAACTTCCTGTTTCCAAATGTAAACCATGAAACCTGATCACGGAAAAGGATGGTTGCGCCGGCGGACTCCTCCGGTTTTGCCACCAGGTCCATTGAAAAAGCATCCAGATTAAGGAGTACGTTTTGGTATTCTTTTCCGTTATAAAGGACGCTGCCTTTCTGGAATTTTCTAGTTTCCAGGTAGAAGGTTCCGTTGAATTTGTAGGGGTAGAGATTTTGCATGCGTCCGCGGAAGAGAGCTTGCTCCTCCGGACGCTGTGAGAGGGCGTTTAAACCCGCTCCAAACAGCAAAATCAAGGCCGCTATAACACACTTTTTATTCAAGGCAAACACTACTTTTTATCAATCAAAAAAAATTATTAAACTAATCGTCGTTTTTATGGTCGTTTTGTGTGGTATCAGGGGAAAAATTGTTAAAAGTGGTGGTTTTCATCCAATTTTTCCCTGTCAATTACCATAAAAAGTTATTGAAAGGATAACGACCCGCGTGTATTTCCGACACTATCTTGTAGAGGTCGTTCCTCAATTTCTCTACTCCGAGGCGCTCTTTGGCGCTCATGAAAATGCAAGGTGTTTTTTCCTCCGCGATCCAGCTGTTTTTGAGCTCTTCCAGGGTCCTGTTTACCGGCTGTTTAGGGGTAAGTGAGAACTCGTCATAGGGCTCATAAGTGTAGGCATCCACCTTGTTGAAGATTACATAAACCGGCTTGTTTATTGCGCCTATATCTTTAAGCGTCTGTTCCACCACCCGCATCTGTTCTTCGAAGTCCGGATGGGAAATGTCAACCACATGAAGGAGCACATCAGCCTCGCGGACTTCGTCCAAAGTGCTCTTGAAAGCTTCAACCAATTGGGTGGGAAGTTTACGGATGAAACCAACGGTGTCGCTCAGGAGGAAGGGGACGTTTTCTATCACAACCTTCCTGACCGTGGTGTCCAGAGTGGCGAAGAGCTTGTTCTCTGCAAACACGTCAGATTTTGCCAGCAGGTTCATGATGGTACTTTTACCTACGTTGGTATATCCAACAAGGGCCAGACGCACCAGAGAGCCCCTGTTGCCCCTTTGTGTAGCCATCTGGCGGTCAACCTTCTTCAAATCCTCCTTGAGTTTTGCTATGCGCTGCTTTACAATTCGGCGGTCTATTTCAATCTGGGTCTCACCCATACCGCCACGGGTACCCATACCGCCCCTCTGGCGCTCCAGGTGGGTCCACATGCCAGCCAGACGCGGTAACATATATTGATAATGAGCCAGTTCCACTTGCATCTTTGCGTATGATGTCTTGGCTCTTTGGGCGAAGATCTCCAGAATAAGGCTTGTACGGTCAATGACGTCTGAACAGGCTATTACCTTTTCTATATTACGCTGCTGCATGCCCGTGAGCTCATCGTCAAAGATTACATACTCTATTTCGTTGGCTTCGCAGTAGCTTTTTATCTCCTCAAGCTTGCCTGGGCCTATGTAGGTGGCCTTGTCCGGCCTGTCCATGCGCTGGGTGAACATCTTGTCACCCATTGCTCCGGCCGTTTCCGCAAGGAAGCGGAGCTCTTCAAGGTACTCCTGCACCTTGCGCTCCGCACCCTTTTCCAGGATGGCGCCCACGAACACGGCTTTATTGGTCTTAAATTGGCTCATATCCAGCAAATTTACTAATTTTGCAGAAACTTTAAAAATATGGTTTCCTACTTTACACAGGATACGGACTTCAAGTTTAAGTCTAAAAGACTTACTTCTCAGTGGCTCAAGCTTGTTGCACAGGCCGAATCAAAGAAACTCGGCGCTGTTTCTGTTATATTTTGTTCCGATAATTATTTATTGGACATTAATAAGAAATATCTAAATCACGATTATTTCACCGATATTATCACATTCGATTATTGCGAGGGCGATCTTATCTCCGGGGACCTATTTATAAGTATTGACTCCGTTAAAAATAACTCCGAATTTTATAAATCTTGCTTCGAGGACGAGCTAAACCGTGTAATAGTTCATGGCGTCCTGCACCTTATCGGCTATGACGATCATACGGAGTCGGATGTTGCCGTGATGCGTTCCAAGGAAGATTTCTATCTGGATTTCCGGAGCACCCTTCTATGACGAACCGTTTTGACATAATAGTCGTGGGCGGTGGTCATGCCGGATGTGAAGCGGCGATGGCCGCGGCAAACATGGGCTCGTCGGTTTTGCTTCTCACTCCGGATCTGAACGGTCTTGCCAAGATGAGTTGCAACCCGGCGGTGGGCGGAATTGCCAAAGGACAGATAGTCCGGGAGATCGACGCCCTTGGCGGATATATGGGGCTCGTTACAGACGCCGCGACTCTGCAGTTCCGCATGCTTAACCGGTCAAAAGGTCCGGCAATGTGGAGCCCACGTGCCCAGTGCGATAAACAGCTCTTTTCCAAGACATGGCTTTCTTTTCTGCTAAGTAATTCAAAATTAAAGATTTACGCAGATTTTGCAGAAAGTTTTCTCTTTGAGAATCAAAAAATCTGCGGCGTGCGGACAATTACGGGTGCAATTTTTTACTCTAAAGCCGTTGTTTTGACCGCCGGAACCTTCCTTAACGGAAAAATGTTCGTTGGCCGTCACTCCTTCGAAGGAGGTCGCATCGGAGAAAAAGCAAGTTATGGAATTTCCGATCAGCTTGCCTCCGCCGGAATTCCGGTTGCCAGGATGAAGACGGGAACTCCTCCAAGGATTGACATCCGATCGGTTGACTTTTCCAGACTGCTTCGTCAGGAAGGCGATGCAGCTCCGGAAAGATTCTCTTTCCTTGACGTCCCTTCTGCGGTGCAGAATGGCGGCAAGCAGATGGATTGCTATATCCTTCATACCAATCTTAAAGTTCACGAGATCCTTAAGTCTGGTTTTGATGAGTCTCCTCTGTTTACCGGCATGATTCAAGGAAAAGGTCCCAGGTATTGTCCCAGCATAGAGGACAAACTGCGCACGTTTGCCGATAAAGATTCGCATCAATTATTTCTGGAACCGGAAGGGAAAGACTCCCCTGAGTACTATCTGCAGGGCTTTTCCTCCTCTCTTCCCCTTGAGGTTCAGATGGAGGCAATGCATGCAATTGAGGGGCTTGAGAACGTAGAAGTCTTTAAACCAGCATATGCCGTGGAATACGATTATTTCGATCCACAGTACCTTAATTATACTCTTGAGTCACGAGTTATTGATAACCTCTATCTGGCGGGCCAGGTCAATGGTACCACCGGTTACGAAGAAGCCGCGGCGCAGGGTATTGTTGCCGGAATGAATGCTCATCTTAAGCTTTCTGAACAGGATCCATTTGTACTGAGACGCGACCAGGCATACATTGGCGTTCTTATAGATGACCTAATTTGTAAGGGTGTAGATGAGCCTTATCGCATGTTTACTTCACGTGCAGAATATAGGATTCTACTTCGCCAGGACAATGCCGATAGCCGTTTGACTGAACTCTCGCATAGCCTTGGATTGGCGTCTGAGGAACGCTATAGCCTTGTTTTACGCAAGCAGGAGCAGATAGAAAGTCTTTCAGATTATTGTGATAATAGGAAAGTTAAGGCTGCTGAAATCAATTCATATCTTGAATCAAAGGGATCTTCTCCCCTTACTGATTCCAAGCATTTGGTAGAATTGGTCTCTCGTCCGGAGCTTTCTTTAGAGGAATTGCTTCAATTTGTTCCACGTGGAACAAATGAACATTTTTCGTCTGAAGTTGTTAATTCCGTAGAGACCTCCATCAAGTACTCTGGGTACCTTGAAAGAGAGAAACTTCAGGCCGAAAAGAACACTCGTTTGGAGTACATAAAGATCCCTGAGAACTTCGACTTTGACAAACTTTCCGGCCTCTCTATCGAGTGCCGCCAGAAACTCAAAAAATATAGGCCCGGGACCATTGCCCAGGCCTCCAGAATATCGGGAATTTCACCCGCGGATATCTCTGTTCTCCTTGTGTTTTTTGGCCGTTGACCACTGGCAATCTGCCGTTTGCCACTAAAGCTTTTTGAGAGCGGCCTTGATGATTTCTTCCACTTTTGCGGTGGGGTTTTCCTTTAAAATAGAGGGCATTACCTTGGCAATATTTGCCTTTGTGAAGCCCAACATTGTGAGTGCGGTAGTGGCTTCTTCCACCAGTGCGCCACCGTCTGTGCGGAACAGCGCCGGGGTCTCTGCTCCCTCCCCTTTTACCACCTTATCCTTGAGTTCCAGGACCAGTCTTTGAGCGCTTTTAAGGCCAATACCTTTGACGCTTTTGATACGACTTATATCTTCTGAGATTATTGCCTGACGGATTTCTTCCGACGTTAATGTGGAAAGCATCATTCTGGCGGAGGCTACTCCTATTCCGGAAACGCTGATCAGCAGCCTGAAAAGCTCCCTTTCGTCCTTTGTGGCGAAGCCGAAATATAGTTCCTCGTCCTCTCTGATATAGTGGTGGATGTATGCTACGGCCTCTGTTTTGAGCTCAAAAGCCTCATATGTCTGCAGCGAAATCAGGATGCTGTACCCTATTCCGTGGTTGTCCAGAATGAGCTCCGTAGGAGTCAATTCTATTATTTGTCCCTTTATATAATCAATCATAACGCAAAAATATGTAAATTTGCAGACTTATACAACCTTATGACGTTAAAAGAAACAAGAGCTCAATTCCCTATTCTGGACACATCTGTGTACGGAAAGCCGCTTATTTACCTGGACAACGCCGCTACGGCCCAGAGGCCGGAGAGCGTCGTTGCCAAGTGGAACGCCCTTGTACATGCCTCTAACGCCAATATTCATCGTGCCGTACATAAGCTTGCGGCGGACGCTACGGATGAGTATGAGAACGCCAGGAACGTGGTAAAGGAGTTCCTTAACGCTGCATCCAGAGAGGAGATTATCTTCACCTCAGGAGCCACGGCTTCCATCAATCTTGTGGCCTTTTCTTTCGGCGAAGCTTTTGTGCGCGAAGGAGACGAGGTCATAGTTTCCGTTGCTGAGCACCATTCCAATATTGTCCCCTGGCAGATGATGTGCCAACGGAAGGGTGCTGCTCTTAAAGTCCTTGACGTTGACGAAAACGGCGCCCTTCTTCCGGAGAACTTGGAAAAACTCATTTCCCGGAAGACCAAGATTGTGGCTATCTCTCACATTTCCAACGTATTAGGTCTTATTAATCCAGTCCGTGAGCTGGTTGCAATCAGTCATAAATACGGTGTTCCCGTGCTTGTAGACGGCGCCCAGGGAATAGTTCATGAGGTTGTTGACGTCCAGGAGCTGGACTGCGATTTTTACGCCTTCTCCGGCCATAAGCTTTATGCGGCTACAGGTATAGGCGTTCTTTATGGTAAGAAGAAATGGCTGGATCAGATGCCCCCGTATATGGGCGGAGGAGAGATGATTCACACGGTGAGTTTTTCAGGCACAACCTATGCTCCCCTTCCCGCCAAATATGAGGCCGGAACCCAGAATCTTAACGCTACCCCTACGCTAGTTCAGGCGATAGAATTCGTGAATAGCGTACGCTCAAGCAAGGAGGTTATTGCGGAGCAAAACGCCATTACAGAGTATCTGCTTGATGTTTTAGGCAAGGATTCAAGGATTAATTTATATGGGGTTCCACGTAGAACTGAAGAGAAAATACCCCTTTTCTCCTTCACGGTAGAAGGTGCGCACCATGAAGATCTTGCGCTGTTACTGGATAAGATGGGCATAGCGGTCCGCTCCGGGCAGATGTGTGCTGAACCGCTTATGGACCGTTTTGGGACCACGGGAATGGTAAGGGTGTCCTTTGCCCCGTATAATACGTTAGATGAGGCTAAAACGTTTGTAAAGTGCCTTTATAGGGCAATTGACATGTTGATATGACGTTAGAAGAAAAGAAACAGCAGATAGTGGAGGATTTTTCCCAGTTTGACGAGTGGCTGGACAAGTACGAGTACCTCATTGAGCTGGGCAAGAACCTGGAGCCTTTTCCGGAATATAAAAAGACGGAAGACCGCCTTATAAAAGGCTGTCAGTCAAGAGTTTGGTTGGACTGCGAGAAGCGCGACGGCCGCCTTTGGTTCACTGCGGACAGCGACGCCATTATCACTAAGGGAATCATCTCTCTTCTGATAGACGTCTACTCCGGCTGCACCCCGGAAGAAATAGCAGGTGACGATTTTGCTTTCCTGGAGGAAATCGGCCTCAGGGAGAACCTCTCCCCCACCAGGGCCAACGGACTTGTGTCAATGATTGAAACAATTAAGAAAAATGCCAGATAAAGAAGTACTTACAGCGGAGGACGTGCAGGCGCTGCAGCCTATGTATGCGGCAGTGATAGCGGCAATCAAGGAGGTTTATGACCCCGAGATCCCCGTTAATGTCTACGACCTTGGCCTTATATATGAACTCACCATAAACAAGGCCCACGAGGTTTTTATCCTCATGACCTTTACCGCCCCAAACTGCCCTATGGCAGATCAGGTGATTGGCGAGGTTCAGCATGGCGTAGAAGCCGTTCCCGGCGTTACCAATTGCACCATAGAACTCACTTTCGAGCCTCAGTGGGACCGCTCCATGCTCTCCGACGAAGCCCGCGTAGAACTGGGAATGGACTACGACGAGGACGATTACGGCAAACTCAATGGTCGTTGAGTGCTGAGTATAGGAATGTAGGTGGAAAATTTGTTTTACATTATGATTTTTTATTATTGCCAACAGATTTATGAGACGGCGTGTTCTTTTGTTCATATGTCTATTGTGCCTTATTATGGGTGGCTGTATTAAGCCAAATTACGTAACCGGCTTGACCATTATTAATGAGTCTTCGTATTCTGTTGGTTGGTCTTTGTCCGGATTTGAGGGAGAAAAGAATCTGCGCTTTGAGGGAGAACGAGTTTGTTCAAAAGATGGTTTAATTGATTTGATTAAAAGAAAGAGTGGGATTGACATCCCGTTCTTTACATTCTATCTAATTGAGCCAGAATTGGTACAGGAAATAGGCAAGGAGGCTGCAAAAGATTGTGATATTAGATTTCTTGGTACAGGCGGAGAAGGTTTATTGCGAGATTATTTAGAGATATATGACTTTCAATTTAAAATAAGCGACAATTTTATATGCAATATTGCTACAGCAAATGGGGTCGATTTAAACGGTTACACTAACAGAAACGATATCCAGTAAATGAATAAGGTCGATTTATATCTTGGACTGGGGTCCAATTTGGGAGACCGCGAGGTGAACCTGATGAGGGCAGTGACCATGATGGACCAGGCCTTCGGGACTGGTCCGGAAAGGATTTCCAAGATATATGAAACGCCTTCGTGGGGCTTTGAGGGGCCGGCTTTCCTGAACATGTGCATCCTGTACAGGCTGCCGGTGGAATCGCCTTCCGTAGAACACGTGACAGAACTGTTCCACAAGATGAAAGAGATTGAAAAGGCCCTTGGAAGGGACGATGTTCCGGAGTACGATGCTGAAGGAAAACGCGTTTACCACAACAGGACAATAGATATAGACATTCTTTATTACGGGAAAGAAACAATTAATACAGAGGAACTTACAATCCCCCATCCGCTCATTGAGCAGCGGGAATTCGTGAAGAAACCGCTAAAGGAAATATATAAGTAATCAATATAGAGTATATGACACAAGACGAACTATTCAAGGTGCTTGTAGCCCATTGCAAGGAGTACGGATTCATATTCCCCTCCAGTGAGATTTACGACGGACTTGCCGCCGTATATGACTACGGTCAGATGGGCGTACAGCTTAAAAACAACATCAAAACCTATTGGTGGGAAGCCATGACCCGCCTTAACGAGAACATCGTAGGTATCGACTCTGCTATTTTCATGCATCCCCGCATCTGGGAGGCCTCTGGCCATGTAGGAGCATTCAACGATCCCCTAATCGACAATAAGGATTCCAAGAAGCGCTACCGCGCAGACGTCCTTATAGAGGACTATCTGGGCAAGATAGAGGAAAAGATAGAGAAGGAAGTTGCAAAGGGTAAAAAACGCTTTGGAGACGCCTTTGACGAGGCTCAGTTCCGTGCTACCAACCCCAACGTGCTTCGTGAAAAGGCCAAATGGGACGAGGTTCATAACCGCTATGTTGCCGCAGAAAAGGCCAACGATTTTGCAGAGTATCGTCAGATAATCATCGACTGCAATATAGTCTGCCCCATTTCCGGTACCTGCAACTGGACGGAGGTGCGTCAGTTCAACCTAATGTTCTCTACCTCAATGGGTTCCACGGCCGACGGGGCAAACCTCATCTACCTTCGTCCGGAGACCGCACAGGGAATTTTCGTGAACTACCTGAACGTCCAGAAGACCGGCCGTATGAAGATTCCTTTCGGTATTGCACAGATAGGAAAGGCCTTCCGCAACGAGATAGTGGCCCGTCAGTTTATCTTCCGCATGAGGGAGTTCGAGCAAATGGAAATGCAGTTCTTCATCAAGCCCGGAACAGAACTTGACTGGTTCAAGAAGTGGAAGGAAACCCGCATGAAATGGCATGTGAACCTGGGTATGGGCGCCGAAAATTACCGTTTCCACGACCACGAGAAACTTGCCCACTATGCCAATGCGGCAACCGATATCGAGTTCAACTTCCCCTTCGGTTTCAAGGAGCTTGAAGGCATCCACAGTCGCACCAACTTTGACCTGGGCAACCACCAGAAGTTCTCCGGCAAGAAGATCGAGTACTTCGACCCCGAGGAGAACGTCTCCTATACTCCTTATGTTATAGAGACGTCTATTGGCGTTGACCGTATGTGCCTTGCCGTACTGGCCCATTCCTACACCGTAGAGAAGCTTGAAAACGGCGAGGAACGCGTTGTAATGCGTATTCCTGCTCCCCTGGCACCTATCAAAGTTGCCGTTATGCCGCTTGTCAAGAAAGACGGCCTGCCGGAGCTTGCACAGAAGGTGGTGGACGAACTCAAGTACGATTTCTCCTATCAGTACGACGAGAAAGACTCCATTGGCAAGCGCTATCGCCGCCAGGACGCCATCGGTACTCCTTTCTGCGTCACGGTAGACCACGACAGCCTTGTAGACGGCTGCGTAACCGTCCGTGACCGCGATTCCATGACCCAGGAGCGCGTAAAGATCACCGAGCTCAGGGATATGATAGACAAGAAAGTTTCTATGGTTAACCTGCTTCGCAATCTGTAACAGAGATTCCCGGGACAAGCCCGAGAATGACGCAAAAAACCCGGCTATGCCGGGCATGACGTACAAAAAAGCCCGGCCAATTGGCTGGGCTTAATTTTTGAGTTTCAGGCGTTTAACGCAGCTGGAAGATCACGGGGAAGGTGTAGGTAACCTTTACGGCGCGGTCACGCTGACGTCCGGGTTTCCACTTGGGAGAGCTGGAAACAACGCGCTTTGCTTCTGCGTCAAGGGAAGGGTCAACACCACGGAGAACCTTTACGTTGGTTACGCGGCCGTCGGCCTCTACGGTGAACTGCAGGGTAACACGGCCCTGAACGCCGTTTTCCTTTGCGATCTCAGGATACACAAGGCGGGAGTTAACCCACTTTGAGAACTCGTTGGCGTCACCTCCGTTGAAGGAAGGTTTCTGCTCAACCAGCTGGAACGGGATGGCCTCTTCTTCAACTTCCTCTTCTTCCACCTCTGCTTCCTTATATTCCTGAATCTCCACGCCGGTGTTGTCGTCTTCCAGGTTCATGAACATGTCGTCGTCGAGCTTGATGTCATCGTCCACGATGTCGATCTGGTCGGAGAGGACGGGGACGGACGGAGCTTCCGGCGGCGGCGGAGGGGTCTCGTTTTCGATGGCCACCATTTCCTCTTCAACTACCACCTGAGTGGTGTCTTCGAGAGCCGCAACCTTTGCTTCCTTGGAAGAAATGTTGAAGGCGATGTAAACGATGGCGAGTGCGACGACAAGACCGGCCTCAAGGAGGAGAAGTCTCTTGTTTTCGAGGCTTGCTTTAGGGCTTTTCTTGACTTCCATAACTCAATAATTTTAGAGGTTTTTCTTCTGATACAAAGGTCGGAACAAAAAATGGAAGAAAAAAATTCTGAGCCAGGAAAAAACTCGCAAAAGCCGTTTTGTAATATATTGAAAATGAGGTGTTTATAAACCGTGTGACAAAAAACAATCTCGCATACGGGTAAACGACTGTTGAAAACCACTAAAAAAACGCCTTTTACGGGCGTTACGCTAACAAGCTCAAAAACAGCTCTTTATCTGTGGTATCAGAATTTTTGATGCGTTCTTTTAGCCTGTAAATCCGGTTGTAGATGTAGGGTTTTTCTTTCTCCAGGAGAGTGGAAATTGTAGTGGAGGAAAAGCCGCTTGCGGAGAAAAGGTAGAGGAGGTAATCTTCGTCCTTCCACTTGGGAAATTCTGAGCGGAGATGCGTCATTACGCCCGGATATTTTGCGTTGAGAGACTGCTCCAAATTCTTCTGAACCGACGGGTCCGAACGGAGTCCTTCCACGATGGATCTGACCTCCCGGATGATGCGCGGCTGGAGGTTTTCCGTGCCTTCATAAATGTAATATTGCTCGCAAAGGCGGTCGAGCGCATCGAAGGTACTCCCCTGCTTTTTCCCCGATTTAACAATTATTCCCAATCTTGAACGGAGTTCTTCCGCGGCGGAGAGGAGGTGGTCGTTTTCTTCTTTCTGGAGGAGAAGCCGCTTTTCTGTTTGCGCCTTTCTTGCCCAGAAGTACAGGACCAGGGTTGCAAGTATGGCGGCAACCAGAAGGGCGATGTTGGAAGTGCGGTGCCGCTCCTGTTCCTTATACAGGTACGCGCGCGAGAGTTTTATGGAGTGGGCATCGTCCAGGAAGAAGTAGGTGTTGTAGAATGCCTGGGCGCTGAGGTAGTCGTACTCTGCTTTGTCCGACGGGTTCAGTGTCTTCGGGGAAAGGCCTTCCAGGATGGTGAGGGCGCTGTCCGGGTAGCTTTCCACAAGGCGGGCGGCCTCCCGCAACGCTGGGTTGCGGGTGCAGGACACCAGGGCAAGGGCCGGAAGTATGAGTTTCCAAAGCTTCATCTCTGCAAAGATACACTAAATATTGTTATATTTGCAGTATGGCAGACACATTCTCATCTCTTGGCAAAATAGAGGCTATAGCTCAGCTGTACCGTCTTTCTGCGTATAATCCCGTGAACGGACTCTCCTGCAAGTCGGAAGGAGGCGTTGTAACAACATCGTCCCGCATGTTCCTTGAGGGAATCGACTTCAATCTGGTATATTTCCCGCTTAAACACCTGGGTTACAAGTGTATAGTTGGCACCGTGGGGGAATTGTACGCGGCCCTCGCCCACCCCAAGCTGCTGAACGTGGTGCTTGGAGTATCGGCCAAACTGGACTTCGAGCAGATCAAGGAGCTGTGGATGGGAATTACCGTTGCCGCAAAGGAACACGGATTCGAGGCGGTGAACCTGGACCTGCAGCCGTCGAACAACGGTCTGTATATTTCCGTATCGGCCACCGGCGAGACTTCCCTTCTCACGTCCAAGCGCCGTATGGCGGCAAAGAGCAAGGACCTTATCTGCGTTTCCGGTAGCCTGGGGGCCGCTTTCCTTGGACTGCAGGTGCTGGAGAGAGGCGCAAAGGAATTTGCCGATAAGGGCGTCCAGCCGGACATGTCCAAGTATCGGATGCTGGTGGGAGACTACCTGAGGCCGGAGCTGGATGCGGGAATCGTCACTAAACTGGAGGACGCGGAGATCTACCCGTCGTACGGATACTTCGTCACGCGCGGTCTTGCAGATGCCGTAAAACGCCTCACCCGGGACAGCGGCCTTGGTGCCAAGATCTATGCCGATAAGATTCCCTTCGAGGGAAACAGCTTCTCGCTGGGAAAGGAACTGGACATGGATCCCGTGTCGGCCGCAATGAACGGCGGGGACGATAACCGGCTGCTCTTTGTTGTGCCCATCCTGCATTTGGAGAAGTTCAGGAGGGATTTCCAGACCTTCGACATCATAGGCCATATGGCCCAGCCGGAGGCCGGAGACGTGCTTGTTACGCCGGAAGGAGTGGAATTTCCGCTGAAATCTCAGGGCTGGCCGGAAGATTAAGCACAATAATTGTTATATTTACACGCTGAAACTAAATTAACGTACATCATACAATGAAAAGAATCCTCGCAATTGCAGCCCTTGCGGCGGCCATGACTTTCTCCGCACAGGCGCAGAATACCCTTGGAAACATCCTCGGCGGCATTCTGGGCGGTGGAAACAACTCCAACAGCACGGAGCAGAAAACAGAGAACACCACAACCACAACCAACAGCGGCAACAGCGCAACTGATGTGATTGGTCAGGCTGTGGGAAGCGTGCTTGGAGACATTCTGGGCAACACTTCTACCGGTAATGCCACTGTAGACGCCGCCATCGGCAATGTTCTTGGAGACCTTCTGGGCACGGTTGTAAAGCCCACGCTGGAAGGCACCTATCTCTATTCCGGCGTCGCAGTTTCCATGACCACCAACGAAGGTGGAATGGTTTCCAACCTTGCCGGCACCGCAGCCGCATCAGCAGTTGAGACCAAGGTTGACGAGTATCTCACCAAGTTCGGCATCAAGCCTGGAACAATGAGTATATCGTTCTACGAAAGTGACATGACCTTTGTTTGGACCATCGGAGGCTTCCCCTTCAACGGCACGTTCCAGGTAACTCCGGACATGGACGCCATCACTCTCAACTTCGGCCGCAGCATGAAGTTCTTCACTATGACCGGCAGCCTTGACCTCACCCTTGACGGCGTCAAGATGCTCTTCACCTCGGAGAAACTTACCTCTTTCCTCAAGAAAGCGCTGGCAAAGCTGGGCGAAAAGCAGACCGACATCGGCCAGATTGCCAAGCTCGCCTCCGGTTACGACAACTACAAAATCGGCTTCAAGCTAGCCAGGCAGAAGTAAGCCTTTTTCCTTATAAAATTCCGCCGCTCGGTTATTGCCGGGCGGCGAATTTTTTTCTATCTTTGTTACATGAGTTTCGTTCACCTCCATGTCCATACCCAGTACTCAATACTGGACGGGCAGTCTTCCATAGAAAACCTCTTTAACCGGGCGGAAGAGCTTGGTATGCCGGCCCTTGCAATAACGGACCACGGCAACATGTACGGCGTTAAGGAGTTCTTCAAATACGCCAAGAAGCACCCTTCCGTTAAGCCCATCATCGGCTGTGAGATCTATGTGTCGAAAGGTGACCATCTCAAGAAGGAGAAGGGCTATTATCACCTCATTCTGCTGGCCAAGAACTATCAGGGTTACCTGAACCTGGTAAAGATAGTTTCTGAAGGCCATGTGAACGGAATGTACTACAGGCCGCGCGTTAGCCATGAAATAATAGAGAAGTACCATGAGGGCCTTATCTGCAGCAGTGCCTGCATTGCAGGAGAGGTCCCCAGGGCAATCATGGCGCATGATGAAGCTGCCATCGACAAAGCTATTACCTGGCACAAGCGCGTGTTTGGGGAAGACTACTATCTGGAGGTAATGAAACACCGCACAGAGGTCCCTGGGCTGGATAACAAGCTGTATGAGGACCAGTGCTACTACACGGAAGAAATCTTCAAGCTTGCGCAAAAATACGGAATCAAGGTAATCGCCACCAACGACGCCCACTTCGTGCGCAAGGAAGACGGTCCGGTACATGACCGCCTCATCTGCCTCACCACCAACGCTTTCATAGACGATCCCCAGCGTCTCAGATATACCCAGGAGGAGTATATCAAGACCGAGGAACAAATGTTGGAATTGTTCCACAATCATCCGGAAGCCATCTCAAACACCCTTGAAGTGGCCTCCAAGGTGGAATCCTACTCCATAGACAGGGAACCGGTGCTGCCGGTATTCGATATAGATCCCGCCTTCATGAAGGATATAGACAAGTATCTGGAACAGTACAAGGGGATCATCGATGAGGGCCGCTGTGACAAGCATGGAACATACAGGGGGGACGGTTTCTGCAATTCCGTAGCCTATTTATGCCACCTTACGTATAAGGGTGCGCATGAGCGTTATGGGGAAACCCTCACCCCGGAGCAGGAGGAGCGCATAGAATTCGAACTCAAGACCATCTGCCGAATGGGCTTCCCGGACTATTTCCTCATAGTCCAGGACTATATTGCCGCATCACGCGCTATGGGCAGCATGGTAGGCCCCGGTCGTGGCAGCGCCGCTGGTTCCGTAGTGGCGTACTGCCTCAGAATCACCAACTTGGACCCTATCAAGTACCAACTCCTGTTTGAGCGTTTCCTAAACCCGGACCGTATCTCAATGCCGGATATCGACGTAGACTTCGAAGACCTCACAAAGGCCCACGACTACGTGGAGAAGAAATATGGAGCGGACCACGTGTCCCGCGTCATCACCTTTGGCACCATGGCGGCAAAAAGCGCCATAAAGGACGTCGCGCGCATAAGCCATGTGAGCATCGACGAGAGCAACCGCCTCACCAAGATGGTCCCGGACCGCCTGTCGGAGAAAAAGGAGAAAGAGTACCCGTACAACCCCAAGTTGGACGAGCTCAAGCCCGGTTTCAAAGTTGTGGAACACGATGGAAAAATGTTCCAGAAGGGCCTGGAAGACGTAGACGTCAAGATTACCCTGAAGAACTGCTACCGCCTTGTTCCGGAATTCATAAACGAGCTCCAGAACGGTCCGGAAATCAATAAGGAAGTCCTCAAATACGCCCAGGCACTGGAAGGCAGTGTCCGTCAGGTGGGCATGCACGCCTGCGCAACCATCATCGGCAGGGGTGATCTCACAAACTACCTGCCCATCTGCCTTTCCAAAGATAAGGAAACCGGCCTGGACGTGCGTACGTCTCAGTATGACGGGCATTATATAGAGGACGTGGGCATGCTCAAGATGGACTTCCTGGGCCTCATTACTCTCAAGATTATCCATGATTGCCTTGACCTGGTCAAAGAGCATTACGGCCTTGATATAGACATTGAAGCCATCCCCATCGACGACAAGGAAACCCTTGAGCTTTACGGCCGTGGAGACACCACGTCGGTGTTCCAGTTTGAATCGGAAGGCATGAAGCAGTGGCTCCAGCGCCTGCGTCCGGAGCGCTTCGAGGACCTCATCGCAATGAACGCCCTCTACAGGCCGGGCCCTATGGACTACATCCCGGACTTCGTCGCCCGTAAACAGGGGGAACAGGCCATAGAATATGACCTTCCGGAGATGGAAGAGTACCTTCAGGACACCTATGGCGTCACGGTCTATCAGGAGCAGGTGATGCTTCTGTCCCAGAAACTTGCCGGCTTCACCAAGGGTGAGGCAGACAAGCTCCGCAAGGCTATGGGTAAGAAGCAGATCGATATCCTGAACTCCCTCAAGGACAAGTTCATGAGCGGCGGCATAGCGAACGGCCATCCGGAAAAAGTCCTGGACAAGATCTGGAAAGACTGGGAGAAGTTTGCCCAGTACGCCTTTAACAAGTCCCATGCAACCTGCTATGCCTGGGTGAGTTACCAGACAGGCTGGCTTAAGGCGCACTATCCTTCAGAATTCTTCGCGTCCTGCCTGGACAGCGCCAAGAGCATGGAAGAAATCGTCAAGATAATGGACGATTGCAAAGGCCACGGCATAAAGGTCCTAAGCCCGGACGTAAATGAGAGCACCGGCCGTTTCACAGTAAACAAGAACGGAGATGTCCGCTTTGCCCTCAGTTCCATCAAGGGCTTCGGCGCCAACATAGTTGATGCAATTATTAAGGAGCGCGAGGAAAACGGCTTGTTCACAGATGTTTACGACTTTGTGGAGCGCATGGCCGGCAGCGTAAACCGCAAAAGCTTCGAGTGCCTGGTAAACTCCGGCGCCTTTGACAGCTTCGGCCACAAGAGGTCCATGTACTTCCAGCCCGGCCGCAGCGCAGACCTGTTCATAGACGAAATTGTCCGCTACGGGGACCTTTACAAGAACGACACCGTTTCCGCCGGCTCTTCCCTCTTTGGAGATATGGAGGAAATGAAGCCGGAGCGTCCTCCCCTTCCGGAGAACGAAGGCGATATGGATATCCTGGAGGTCCTGCAGCGGGAAAAAGAGCTTGTGGGCATGTACCTGAGCTCCCACCCGCTGGACCGCTACAGCTTCGAGATAAAGAATTTCACCAACCAGAACCTGGTAGACCTGTCCAACTACGTTGCGGAATGCGAGAGCAAGAAACAGACGGCAAAGGTGTACGTGGCGGGCATCGTCACGGATGTGAAAAACCTTACCACAAAGGGCGGAAAGCCATATTCCCGCACCGTTCTTGAAGATTATAGCGGCTCATATGAGCTGGCCCTCTTCGGGAAGGATCACGAAACCTTCATGCAGTACATGAAGCCCAGGGAATCCCTGTTCCTGGAGGGCGTGGTGGAAGAAAAGTTCTTCCTTAAGCCGGAAGAGAAAGCCCAGGGCAAAACGGCCCCATACGCCTTTAAACTAAAGAAAGTCACCCTCCTTGGCAACCTAACGGACGATGTCCTTACAGGCTTTAACCTGGACATCGAAACCCCTACTCTCACGGAAAACTTCCGCAAGGACTTCGTGAAGGTAATCAAGAAGCACAAGGGCAACATTCCCCTAAATATCTTCATCTTTGATCCTCAGACACGCTACCGCATCCAGTTCTACTCAAAGAAGTACCAGGTAGCCGTCACCTCGGAATTCATCCAGGATCTTCACAAGATTGGCATAGACCATTACGAGGTCACACGGCGATAAAAGCCACCGCCCGTCCGCAAAAACGGCCCAAAACAGGGACGGAGAGGCTCAAAACAGATATCCGTCCCTAAAAACAGGCGTTTTCAGGGACGGATAGTTTTTAGATTCCCGGGACAAGCCCGAGAATGACGTTTAGGCCTTCTTCTTGGCTGCGGCTGCGGTGGCATCGTACATGACGGGGGTACCGATCATGATGGATGCGTAGGTGCCGATCACAACACCAAGGCACAGGGCCACTGCAAGACCTCTGATGGACTCACCGCCCCAGATTGCGATTGCAATCATAGGAAGGAGGGTGGACACGGAGGTGTTGAGGGTACGGGTGAGGGTGGCGTTGAGAGCGGTGTTCACCGTGGTACGGAAGTCTTCCTTCGGGTGCAGGCCCCTCTGCTCACGGATACGGTCGAAGATAACCACGTTATCGTTGATTGCGTAACCGATGATGGTAAGGATAGCTGCAATGAAGGTCTGGTCTACATCCAGGT
>CAMJJZ010000004.1 GCA_946406275.1 uncultured Bacteroidales bacterium
GACGTCCTTGAAGCGGAAAGCATCGCTGTCAGCTTCGGAGGCAGCGGCTGTTTCTTCCGCGTCGCTTCGCGACCCTGTACGGGCAAATGCTCCAGAAACAGCCGCTGCCCTCGAAGCCGCATCCGCTTTGGCGTCTATGGCCACAAAAACGCCCCACAGGATGAGCCCAAGGGCCATGAGCCCCATGCCGACCATGGAGGGACGGGCGGTTTCTGCCAAAGAATACACGTGGCCGTCAAGCTGCTGCACAAGGCGGGGGCTGAGCACCAGGGCGAAGGCGGTGCCAAGGCGGGCGATGGCAAGCTGAAGGCCCATGGCAAGGGCCATGGGGCCGCCGCGGAACCATTTGGCAATGCTCCGCGTCACGGCAGTGCCTGCAATCTCGGATCCCAGACCAAAGAGCATCACACCCACATAGGCCACAGTAAGGGCCGATGACCCGCCACGCAGAAGTGCAACGGTCACAAGGCCGGCGCCAAGCACCATCATGCCCACAAACAGGGAGCCGCTCACGCGGACGCCCCACTTGTCCAGCAGTATGCCGCCTATCACCAGGCCGCCGAACACGCACAGCACGCTATAGCCGCTGGCATACAGTCCATAACCGGCAGAATCCCACCCCAGAGCCGTAAGTGACGGGTTCTCAAAGAGGTAAGATATGCTGGAGAACATGTCGTCAAAGTAGTACGATGCGAACATCGGCACTACTAAACAAGCAAGCGCGGCCCACGGGAGCCACGCATGCTTTTTCATAGCGGTATTTGCTACCATTATCAGTCTTCTTTAATGTTGGGGAGTTCAAGGCCCAGGCCTTTCTTGCGGTCTACCACTTTGAGCACCAAGCCAAGGATAAGTGCGGCCACGCCAAGGCAGGCAAGCATCACAAGAGGGGCGGTGTAGTTGAACTGGGTAGGATCAGTTACGCCGGGGTTGGTCTTGTCCAGAACCTTGCCGATGAGAAGAGGGAAGAGCCACAGGCCGATATTCTGGATCCAGAAAATGAGCGCGTATGCACTGCCGATCACCTTTGCATCCACCAGCTTGGGAACTGAAGGCCACAGCGATGCAGGAACCAGCGAGAAGCTTGCACCCAGCACCAGGATAGTCACGTATGCGACGATGGCTCCGCCGATGGCATTGCCCTTGAATGCAGGCAGCACGAACGCGAAGGTAAGGTGGCATGCAATGAGCAGGATTGCACCCAGCACAAGCATGGAAGCGCCTTTACCCTTCCTGTCCAGATAATTGCCCAGGATGGGGGTGATGAGGACGGCCAGCAGCGGGAACACCGCAAAGATGGACTCCGCACTCTGGCGCATGTAACCCATATAGCAGTAAGCAATCAGGGCCACGATGGAAATAGCCAGGAAAATATACTGGCGGGACTTCACCTTCTGGAAGTTGCTGATGAATCCGGCGGCGGCCACAACCAGCATTATCACATACTGGACGATGGTTACGCTGGACCCGGCCCAGAAGGAGTCTGCGGCAGGCGCAGTGAGCGTAAGGTTGCACTGGAGCATGTTCACTGCATACTTCTGGAACGGGAAAATGGCGCTGTAGTAAAGCACGCACAGAAGGGCCACAATCCAGAAACCGCCGTCGGAAAGGATCTTGCCGATGTCCGATACCTTGAAGGGATCGTCCTTCTCCTCTGCCTCTCCGGTCTGGGCGTCCAGCTTCTTGTCCATGAAGAAGTAGACGATGCACATGATGAGGGCGATGCACATGAGGACTACGCCGAAGGCAACGCTGCGGGACACCTCAACGTGACCGCCAAGCTTTGCGAAATAGGGGCTGAAAATCATGCAGGTGGCGACGCCAAGGCGGGCAAGGGCCATCTCGGAACCCATTGCAAGGGCCATTTCCCTGCCCTTGAACCACTTGACGATACCGCGGCTCACAGTGATGCCGGCCATCTCACAGCCGCATCCGAAGATCATGAAGCCGCAGGCGGCGAATTTTGCCGATGCGGGCATGCCCCGGTAGAACGGAGACACTCCAAGTTCGTCGAACAGCGGTATATAATTGAGGTTGTTTGTGAACCATGCCTCAAGGCTGCTTCCCATGAAAGCAGGACTAACGGCATACCATTTAATAACGGCACCCACCAGCATCACGCTTGCGGAAAGGACAGCCGTGAAGCGCACTCCCATCTTGTCCAGGATGATACCTGCAAAGATGAGGAAGAACACAAACACGTTCAGGAACACTTCCGAGCCCTGCATTGTTCCGAATGCCGTGGAATCCCAGCCGCGGGTCTCCTGCATCAGGTCCTTGATGGGGGACAGGATGTCCATGAATATGTAGGAACAGAACATGGCCAGGGCAAGCAGCAGAAGTGCCGTCCAGCGCATTGCAGCCGAGTCACGAAGGGTTTTCTTAACAGTATCTGACATTTTTCAATAAGTATTGAGCTGCTAAGTTAATAATAAATTTTAATATTACTATTTCATATAACTGTACCTGTAGTCCGTAGGGCTCACAAGGGTTTCCTTGATTACGCGAGGGATGATCCAGCGGATGAGGTTGAACTCGCCGCCGGCTTTGTCGTTGGTGCCGGAGGCGCGGGCGCCGCCGAAGGGCTGCATGCCCACGACGGCTCCGGTGGGCTTGTCGTTGATGTAGAAGTTGCCGGCGGCATAACGCAGGCCGCAGGTAATCTTCTCAACGGCAAGGCGGTCACGGCCGAACACCGCGCCGGTGAGGCCGTACGGCGAGGTTTCGTCGCAGAGTTTCACGGTCTCATCGACCTTGTCATCGTCATAAGGATAAACGGTGAGGACAGGGCCGAAGATCTCTTCTTCCATGCTCTTGAAGTGAGGATCCGTGGTCTCAATGATGGTAGGTTCCACGAAGTAACCGACGCTCTTGTCCCTCTTGCCGCCCATCACAATCTTGGCGTCCGGGGACTGCTCTGCATAGGAGATATATCCGTCGATGTTGTTCCACGAGGCTTCGTCGATGACGGCGTTGATGAAGTTGGAGTGGTCCATGACATCGCCCATCTTGACCTCGCTGGCGTACTGCTTCATGATGCCCAGGACTTCCGGCCACAGGCTCTTGGGAACGTACATGCGGGAAGCGGCGGAGCACTTCTGGCCCTGGAACTCATATGCACCGCAGAAGGCGGCGGTGGCAACGGCCTTGACATCGGCAGAAGGATGCACGAAGATGAAGTCCTTACCGCCGGTTTCACCCACCAGACGGGGATAGCTCACGTACTTGCCGAGGTTCTCGCCTGCCTGCCTCCAGAGGCTGTTGAAGGTGCCGGTGGAGCCTGTGAAATGGATGCCGCTGAACCACTTGGACTCAGTTGCAATCTTGCCGATGAGGGCTCCGCTGCCGGGCAGGAAGTTGATGACGCCGTCCGGAAGACCGGCCTCCTTGTAAAGCTGCATCAGGTAATAGTTGGACAGCGTGGAAGTGGTTGAAGGCTTCCACAGGGCAACGTTACCCATAAGGACCGGAGTCATGCAGAGGTTGGAGGCGATGGATGTGAAGTTGAACGGTGTGACTGCCAGCACGAAGCCTTCCAAAGGACGGAACTCCGTATTGTTGATGTTGCCGGCGCCGTTCTTGGGCTGCATGTTATAGATCTTGGAGGCGTAGTGCACGTTGTAGCGGAAGAAGTCTATGGTCTCGCAGGCGGAGTCTATCTCTGCCTGGTAGATGTTCTTGCTCTGGCCCAGCATGCAGGCGGCGTTCATTATGGGACGATATTTGGTTGCCAGCAGCTCCGCCATCTTCATCACGATTGCGGCGCGGGTGGTCCAGGGGGTCTGGCTCCATACCTTGTGGGCCTCCATGGCTGCGTCGATGGCCATCCGGACCTCTTTCTCCCCTACCTTGTGGAAGGTTGCCAGCACGTGGCCGTGCTCATGGGGGCACACAACCTTGCCGGTGTTCCCAGTGCGGATTTCCTTTCCGCCTATGATGATGGGAATGTCCAGCACGGTGTTGTACTGACGTTTGAGTTCAGCGTCCAGGGCGATGCGCTCCGGAGAGCCTTCCAGATAGGATTTCACCGGCTCATTGGCGGGCACGGGGAAATTGACGATAGCATTGTTCATAGATATAGTGTTAGTTATTATGTGTTTTTCATCGTGTGGGTTTCAAAGTTAACAAAAAAACGCGTGATAACCTATATTTTTTGACTACCTTTGCGAAAACTCTTAAAGATGATATCAGACGCCATCATAGATTCCGCTGTAAAAGAGCTATTTGACGGAATCAAATTCCAGGACCAGCCCGCCGGCCTGTACGATCCCCTGCGCTACATGATAGCAATAGGCGGCAAGCGCATCCGTCCCCGCCTGTGCCTCACCACTTACGGCATTTTTGCCGATGAGTTCGGCCCGCATATCCTGGAGCCCGCCGCCGGCCTGGAGGTATTCCACACATTCACCCTCATCCACGACGACATCATGGACCGCAGCCCCCTTAGGCGCGGCAACCCCACCGTCTGGAAAAAGTGGAACGAGGACACCGCCATCCTCAGCGGCGACGTCATGTTCATCGACTCATACAGACGCATGTCCATGGCCCCCTACGCCATACTCCCCCAGGCGCTGGAACTCTTCTCCAAGACAGCATCGGAGGTATGCGACGGCCAGCAGCTGGACATGGACTTCGAGAAGCGTGACAGCGTTTCAATGGACGAGTACATGCAGATGATAGGCCTCAAAACCGGCGTCCTCATTGCCTGCGCCGCCCAGCTTGGCGCCATGATAGGCGGGGCCGATAAAAAGAGCCAGCAGTGCCTGTACCACTACGGCTACCACCTTGGCCTTGCCTTCCAGGTGGCGGACGATTACCTCGACGCCTACGGAGACCAGAAGGTCTTTGGCAAACCCATCGGCGGAGATATCCTCAACTGCAAGAAGTCCTGGCTCACCGTAAAGGCACTTGAAAACGGCGCTACGGATATAATAGAGGCACTCAACGCACCCGCAGAGACGGAGAAAGAAAAGGCCGCAAAGATAGAGCGCGTTATGAAGATATATGAGTCCGCAAATGTTGCCGCCGAGGCAAAGAAAACCATTGCGGAACTGAGCTCCCGCGCCATCTTCAAAGGCATAGGCGCCACAACTGATCCCGAAGGCCAGGAGGTCCTGAAGCGTTTTGCAGACTCCCTTGTAGGCCGTACCGTATAATGGACAGGAAAGAACTTGAAATAATGGCCCCGGCCGGCAGTTTCGACTGCCTGCTTGCCGCAATCCAGGGAGGAGCGGATTCCGTCTACTTTGGAATAGGCCACCTCAACATGCGGTCCCATTCCGCCAACAACTTTGCACGCGAAGACCTCCCGGAGATAATCCGCATATGCCGCGCATACGGCGTAAAGGCGTACATGACGCTGAACATCACTCTGTACGCAGAGGACCTACAGGCTGCCTACGACACCCTTGACGCCGCCAAAGCGGCGGGGGTGGACGCCATAATAGCCACAGACATGGCGGCAATTCTCTATTGCCGCAAGATAGGCCTTGAGGTGCACATCTCCACGCAGCTAAGCATATCCAATATAGAAGCCCTGCGCTTCTACGCCCAGTTTGCCGATGTGGTTGTCCTGGCCCGGGAACTCAACTTGTTCCAGGTTAAAGAAATCCATGAAACCATACTCCGTGAGAACATCACCGGCCCCGCCGGCAAGCCCGTGCGCATAGAGATGTTCGCCCACGGAGCGTTCTGCATGGCCGTTTCCGGCAAATGCTACCTGTCGCTTGCCGCCTGGGGCGCATCCGCCAACAGGGGCGCCTGCCTGCAGGTGTGCCGCCGCGGATACCTGGTTACGGACTACGAGACCGGCAATGAAATCCACATAGACAACAAATACCTCATGTCCCCCAAGGACCTCTGCACCATAGAATTCATGGACAAGTTCGTTGAGGCGGGCGTGAAGGTGTTCAAAATTGAGGGCCGCGCCCGCAGCGCTGAATACGTGCGCCGTGCCGTAGAGTGCTACCGCGCCGCCGCAGACGCCGTGGCAGACGGCACCTACAACCAGGAAAAGGCTCTGGAGTGGAAAAGCAAGCTTGCCGAGGTCTTCAACCGCGGCTTCTGGGACGGCTACTACCTTGGTGCAAAGATGGGAGAATGGAGCTCCATTTACGGCTCCCAGGCCACCAAGCGCAAGGTTTTCGTGGGAAAATGCACCAACTGGTTCAGCCGCCTTGGCGTAGCAGAAATAGAAGTCCAGGCCACGGAGCTCCGCAAGGGTGACGAACTCATGTTCATAGGCAATTCAACAGGAATAGTTCAAATCACCGTGGACGATCTCCGCGTGGATTATGAACCCGCCGACATGTGCCCCCAGGGCAAACGCTGCTCAGTGGCAGTACCCCTTGACACCATGCCCGTAGACCTTGCCAACCAAAGCCCGGACATGACCCCCGGCGAGCGCTTCCACCCCCGCCGCGGCGACAAAGTCTACATCTGGCGCTAGATTAAAGAAACTAATAGATACAGGAAATGCGCTATGATACCGGCGCAGAGACCCGCTATGGCATGTGAGCCAAGGGCCTTGGAGATAACCTTGCGGTAACCCATGGAATCCAGCATGGCGGTGTGGGTGGAGAGGAAACCGCTCCAGCACATGCCTATGGCGGTGAACACTGCAATGGCGTTTCCGTCAAGGATGCCAGCAGCATTGAACGTAGGGAGAAGACCAAGGGCTGCACCCACGGCACCAAGGGCGGTCATGGGGAAGGCGATTAGTTCCATGCTCTTGAATCCGAACAGCCACTCGAACACCCAGTGAATCTTCTGTGCCAGCCAAGGAAGGACAGGAACACCCTGTGAGGCACTGCCGTCGTACACTCCGTCCGGACCCGCGCCGAAAGTGAGCATGATCACGGCCGTAGTGATTATGAGAACGCCGGGGATGATCTGAAGACCAAGTTCCACACCGTTCTTTCCGCCATCCAGGAGGGCGTTCAGGAAGCGCATGAAGATGCTCTTGTCGCTTTCCTCTTCCGGAGCCTTTTCCGTGGGCTCTTCCTTGACTTCGTTAAGCACTGGCGAATCCAGTTCAGGATATGCCTTGAGGCACTTTTTCTGCATCAGACGGGTAGAGATGATTGATCCGCAGAAAGCGCCGAACAGACCAACTATTGCACCCTTCACGTGCAGATAACCAACCATGGTGATCATTACCACGAATCCCATTCCGAATGCCGTTCCAAAGTTGCAGAGGGAGATGAGCTGATACTTCTTGAAATAGGATGCGAACTTCTTGTCCTTTGAGAGCGAAATCACCGCCGGGTTGTCCGACAGGAAAGTGAGCACGGCACCCAGTGCGGCAACGCCGGGAAGGTTGTACAGCGGCTTCATGAGCGGCTTGAGCAGCTTTCCCAGGATGGTGACCACGCCGAACTCGCTCATGAGTTTGGACAGCGCACCGGTAAGGACCGTGATGCCCATGAGGTAGAACACGGTGTTAAGGAGAAGGTCGTGAGCCGTGTTCATAATGGTTTTCACCATGTTGGCGCCGCCCATGCGGGAGCCCAGCAGGGAGAATACCAGGACTAAGGATGCCAGTAGAATGATGCCCTCGTAAGTTGAGCGCGAATGCTTTCTCATTTTTGGTTGGTTATTAGCGGGCACAAAGATACACTTTATTTGTATAATTCCCTCAGGACTGCAAGGGATTTTACGCGTATGGGCTGCTCGGTGTGGAATTCCAGATAACGCACCAGGCTCTCCGCAAGGGCGTTGCGGACGGACCCGTTAAGCGGCAGCAGCATGCTCTCTCCAAAATCGGCGGAAAGGAACTGCTTGAGAGCCAGGGCATTCTCCTCTGCAAAAGGCGCCAGGTCTTCCCACGACGGCCTGAATCCCAGCGCTCCCGCCAGTTCCAGCAGCCACCTTATATGGAAGTTTGCGAAATCCCCTTCCAGGGCATTCAGCGTGAGGATACTGCCTACGCACCACTCGTACAGCCCGTCTTCCAGCACCCCCTCCTGAAGCGTCCGGAACAGGACCTCGGAGAGGAACAGCGTCATGGTATTCTTGTGGATGTTCCCGCGTATGCCCTCCAGCGAGTCCCGGGCCGATATTCCCTTCAGGCTCCACAGCTCGCTCTTGGGGTTTTCCACCACATCGGCCTCCAGGATATTCAGGGGTAGGAACAGTGAGGCCGATGCCTTCTTCCCGGGCCTTACGATGAAGCCGCGCCGTCCCAACTCACGGGAAAGCGTATGCACCACCAGGCCGGTGTCTCCCACCTTGGTGGTACCAAGCACTATGAGCTCAATGCTCCCGTTCATGCAGGAATGCGGCCATGGCCCTGAGGGCCTTTCCGCGGTGGGAAATGGTGTTCTTGAACGCCTCGCCCAGCTCTCCGTTGGTCTGGGTCATGCCCTCCGGGATAAAGACGGGATCGTACCCGAATCCGCCGGTACCGCGCCTTTCACGGGCTATACTGCCCTCCATTACGCCGTCGAAGAAATGCTTTTCTCCGCCGATGATAAGCGTTGCGGAAGTGCGGAAACGCGCCTTCCTGGTAGCGTGGGGCGTGGGAATGCCCATGTCCCTCATTACCGATGCCTCTTTTTCCCTGCGGCCCATCTCCCAGAGGAGCTTGGTCATGTTGCGGTCACTGTCGTGCGCCACTCCGCCGTAGCGGGCGGTGTGCACGCCGGGTTCGCCGCCAAGGATGTCCACCTCAAGGCCGGAGTCATCGGCAAAACAATCCAGGCCGGTGCGTTCATATATGTACTGTGCCTTCTGGAGGGAGTTGGCACGGAGGGAATTGCCCGTCTCCGGGATGTCTTCCGTGATGCCCGCCTCCGCGGCGGTAATTATTTCAAAACCAGGGCCCAGGATCTCCGCTGCCTCGCGGACTTTTCCGGGGTTGGCCGTTGCAAATACAAGTTTCATGATGGTATGACTTTTGCCGCCGCAAAGTTACTCATTTATTTTGTATCTTTGTAACATGAAGAGAATCATATATGCCCTTTCCATATTGGCTTTCTTTGCCACGGGGCTTTCCGCACAGGCACAGAGTAAGGACTTCACCCTTGGTCAGTGGGTGGAACTACATAACGCAATACTCAAGGAACTCAACCGCTCTTACGTAGACTCGCTGGAAGTGGGCCGCATAGAGAGGGAAGGCGTAGACGCCATGCTGGGTGCTCTGGACCCTTATACGGTGTATGTTCCGGAAGAAGAGCAGGAAGACTTCCAGATGATGCTCTCAAGCGCCTACGGCGGCATTGGAGCACTCATCTACAAGCCGGATATAGAAGGAAACGTAATTATCAACGAGCCTTACGCCAATTCTCCGGCCGCCAAGGCGGGCCTCCACTGCGGAGATGAAATCATGGAAATTGACGGGGAGTCAACCCACGGCCTCACGGCGTCGGAAAGCTCGGACAAGATGAGGGGCAAACCCGGCACCAAGGTGGTTTTCAAGGTAAAGAAAGTATACACCGGGAGCGTTGAAGACGTGAAGGTCACACGTGAAAGGATCGTCCTCCCTTCAGTTGAGTATACCGGCATGCTTAACGGCGAAGACGGCTACATAATGCTCTCCAAGTTCACGGACGGCGTGTGGAGAGACGTCCGCAATTCCTTCTTCAAACTGCGCATGCAGGGCATGAAGCGCCTGGTGCTGGACCTTCGCGGCAACGGCGGCGGACTCATGACGGAGGCCGTGAACATTGTATCGCTCTTCGTTCCCAAGGGCTCCGTAGTGGTGTCCTCCAAAGGCAGGACCACCGGCAGCAACGCCACATACCGCACTTCAACGGATCCCATCGACACCAATATTCCAATCGTAGTATTGGTGGATTCCGGAAGCGCATCGGCCTCGGAAATCGTATCCGGTGCACTCCAGGACTATGACAGGGCCACCATCATCGGCACCCGCACATACGGCAAGGGCCTTGTCCAGAGCATCAGGCCGCTCCCTTACGACGGTCAGATAAAGGTTACCACCGCAAAGTACTACACTCCTTCGGGACGATGCGTCCAGGCCATCGATTATTCCCACCGCAACGAGGACGGCAGCGTAGGGCACATCCCGGATTCCCTTACCCATGAGTTCAAGACCGCCCACGGCCGCATCGTAAGGGACGGCGGCGGCATCACCCCGGACTTCGAGGTTCAGCCCCACAAGTACTCCAGGCTCACTTATTCCCTGGTCCTTGGCGGCATCGTAGAGCAGTATGCGCTCAATTACGTGGTCCGTCATGAATCTGTCCCGGAAGACTTCCATTTCACGGAATTCGAAGACTTCGTGGCCTACGCACAGGACAAGGAGTTCGACTACCGTTCAACGGCCCGCGCCCTGTTTGACCAGATGAGGAATACGCTCAAGGAAGACGGCCTGGAGAAAACCATGGAATCCCAGCTGGATGCCCTCCAGAAGGCCCTGGAGATGGATAAAGCCACCTTCCTCTACCTCAAGAAAGACGAAATTGTTCCGTTCATAGAAGAAGAAATCGTAGCGCGCTACTATTTCCAGGAAGCCGCCATCAAGATCCGCCTCCGCTATGACGAACAGCTGCACCAGGCACTCAAACAGCCCGCGATAACGATTCCTAGTAATTAAAGATTCCGGATCAAGTCCGGAATGACAAGTATATGTCAAAGAAAAAATCAAAAAACCGCAGCGCAGGCCACAGGGGGGATAAGAAGAAGAAAGCCCGTAAGATTGTTCCGGAGTATATAGGAACGGCGAAGATGTCCCGTGAGGGATTCGTATTCGTGGCTGTGGAGGGCCAGGAAGAGGATATCTATGTGAAGGCGTCCAAGACAAGGGGCGCACTCAACGGAGATATCGTCAAAGTGGCCGTTACCCAGGAGAGGGACGGAAAGGCAAGGAAGCGCAGCGGTGAAATCATTGCAATAATAGAACGATCCACAAAACCTTTTGTGGGCATTCTGCACATAGTTGGCAAACAGGCCTGGGTGCTAATGAGTTCCAAGACCATGCCGTACGACATTGAGGTCCCCATCCCTGAAGGCGCCCAGAAGGGCATGAAGGTGGCGGCCGTTGTAGACGGCTGGGAGCGCGGAGAAAGCGCACCTCACGGCCATGTGGTGGATGTTCTGGGCCTTCCCGGAGAGAACGAGACGGAGATGCACGCCATCCTGGCGGAGTTCGGCCTTCCCTACCGCTTCAGCCCTGAGGTTGAGAACGCGGCCGATTCCATTCCGGACGAGATTACGGACAAGGACCGCGCAAAACGCCGGGACTTCCGAAATACCCTAACCTTCACCATCGACCCCGCAGACGCAAAGGACTATGACGATGCCATCAGCTTCCGCAAACTGGAAAACGGTAACTACGAGGTTGGCGTCCATATTGCCGATGTGTCCTGGTACGTTAAGCCCGGCAGCGCCGTGGACAAGGAGGCGCAGGAGCGCGGCACATCGGTGTATCTGGTGGACCGCACGGTGCCAATGCTGCCGGAGAAGCTTTCCAACAAACTGTGCTCCCTGAGGCCCGGGGAGGAGAAACTCACCTTCAGCGCAGTGTTCGAGATTACCCCGCAGGCCAAAGTCTTCAATCCCTGGTTCGGCCGCACAAATATCATTTCCGATTACCGGTTCGCCTATGAGCTGGCGCAGGAAATCATAGACGCCGGACCGGAAGAGGCTATGAAGCGGGAATTCGGGGAAGGCAGCGAGTGCGGGATTGTACCGGACGCCGTGAAAGAAGCAATAATCGTCCTGAACGATATAGCGCTGAAGCTGCGTGAAAGGCGTTTCAAGGCCGGTGCCGTGAACTTTGACAGACCGGAGATGAAGGTGGACATTGACGCTGATGGCAAGCCCATAGGAGTGCATCAGAAGTTCTCCCGCGAGGCCAACTGGCTCATAGAGGAGTTCATGCTCCTTGCCAACCGCAACGTGGCGGAGTACGTGGCCACGGACGGCAAGATGGGCGGGAAAGCGCTCTCCAAGGCAAAGACCTTTGTCTATCGTGTGCACGATGAGCCCAATATGGAAAAGATATCGGGCCTGAGGGACTTTGCGGGGCACTTCGGCTACAAGGTGGGGCCGCTGACAGGCGGCAGGGATGTAGCAGTGGCGCTGAACGGCCTCATGGAAGAGGCCAAGGACAAGCCTGAGCTGGCCGCAATCCAGCTGCTGGCCCTGCGTTCCATGGCCAAGGCCTGCTACAGCACGGACAACATAGGCCACTACGGCCTGGCGTTCAGGTTCTATACGCACTTCACATCACCAATCAGGCGCTATCCGGACCTTATGGTCCACCGCCTCCTTGCCAAATACATGGCAGGGGCGGAGTCTCAGGACCTTGACTACTACACCCAGCAGTGCAAGCACGCGTCGGAGCGCGAGGTGGTTGCCGCAGAGGCTGAGCGTGAGAGCACCAAGTACAAGCTGGTGGAATTCATGCAGGACAAGATTGGCCAGGAATTCGACGGCCACGTGTCCGGCGTCACGGAATGGGGCATCTACGTGGAAATCGAGCCTACAAAAATTGAGGGCATGGTCCCCTACCGCACCATCAGGAGTGATTTCTTCGATTACGACGCGGACAACTACCGCGCCGTTGGCCGCAGAACCCACCGCATAATCCGCCTTGGCGACGCCCTCCGCATCCGTGTGAAAGGCACCTCCCTTGAGCAGAAACTACTTGATTACGAACTTGTAGAGGAGGTATGAGGACCGTCTCCTTCATAGTGAACCCCGTCTCCGGAGGTAAGGACAAGAAAGGCATCCTGGCGGCCATAGGCAGGTACATGGACCTTTCCCAGTGCCGGTACGACGTTCGTCAGACCACCTGCGCCGGAGAGGCGGAAACCCTTGCCAGAGACTCCAAGGCCGATATAGTTGTGGCGGTTGGCGGGGACGGCACCGTAAGCGAGGTCGCGAAGGGGCTCATCGGCACCCAGAAAGCCCTTGGAATAATCCCCTGCGGCAGCGGAGACGGCCTTGCCCTGCACCTTGGCATAAGCCGTGAACCGGCCAGGGCCGTGAAGGTAATAAACGAGGCCTGCATCCAGAAAATAGACGTTGCCCACATAGACGGAAAACCGTTTTTTGTGACGGCCGGCGTGGGGCTTGACGCCCTGGTGAGCTGGGATTTCGCATCGTCCCAAAAGAGGGGGCTGGGGACTTATATCCAAACCGCGCTGGAGAGCTGGATCTGGGAGAAGCCGGAGCAGTATCTGGTGGAGTGCGGGGACAAGTCCTGGAGCGGGAAAGCGGTGTTCGTGACCGTGGGAAACGCCAACCAGTGGGGCAACGAGGCCAAGATTACGCCCGGAGCGTCCCTTACCGACGGCCTCCTGGACGTTACCATAGTGGAGCCTTTCGATGCCATCGAAATCCCGGACATGGCCGCACGTCTCATGACAGGCCGCATGGAAACCTATAAGCGTGTGCATACATACCGGGGCACACAGGTGCACATCCGTCGTATGGCCTCCGGCCCCGCCCATAAGGACGGAGACCCGTTCCAGGCAGGCAAAGACCTGTATCTGGATGTTGAGCCCGGCGCTTTGAACGTAATTGTTCCCAGGAACAAACTTGGGAAAGTCTGATATGAAAAGAATCTCTTTGTGTGCAGCGCTGATGCTGCTTGTTTCCCTTTGGGCCGGCGCCCAGGGCGTGAAGGCCGGGCCATGGCTAGGCGACTGCTCTGAAAACGCCGTCACCATTCTCTGGACCAGCGAGGTTCCGGGAATGGCATATGTGGAACTGGAAGACGGCACTCAGCTTTACGAAACCTTTGCCGGAAGGCGCATCTTCCGCAGCTTTCACAGCATAAAGGTAGAAGGCCTCAACCGCGGGGAAACCCTCCGCTACAGGGTATGCGGCACCAATCTCAAGGACGATTCCAACGCCCGCAATCCAAAGTTTGAGGGCGGCTACAGCAGCCCCTGGTACGCCACACGTACGCTGGACTCCAAGGCCTCCGGCTGCCGCTTCTCCGTATTCAACGATATCCACATGAAGGCGGACAAGTATGCCGCCCTGGCCGCCCAGGTGGATTCTGCGGCAACGGATTTCATATTCCTGAACGGAGACATAGTATCGGCCGGAAACTATGTTCTTGACAGCCTTGTCCGGTATGCCGTGGAACCTATAGGAGACCTTACTCACGGACTTCCGCTGTTCTTTGCCCGTGGCAACCACGAGGGCCGCGGAAACAACCCCACCATTGTTGCCGATGTATTTCCGCACAGCGATCCCGCCCCCTTCTACTACACTTTCCGACAAGGCCCTGTAGCGTTCATCGTCTTTGACGGCGGGGAAACAAGCGAGAAAAGAAGCGTCCTTTACAGCGGAACCGAAGTCTATGAAGATTACCTCAACCGGCAGATAGAATGGGCTAAAAAGGCCATGAAAGACCCTCTGTTCCGCAAAGCACCTGTCAAGGTATGCCTGGTCCACATCCCAATGATAGACCACCCGGACAAGACGGACTATATTATCCAGCGCTGGCTCAACCATCACATCGTCCCCATGCTGGACAAGGCCGGAGTCAATTTCATGATAGGCGCTGACCTCCACGAGTTCATAATGTGCGACCCCGGCGTAATGGGCGCCACCTCCTTCCCTATCCTGGTGAACGATGACGTCCGCCGCCTGGACTTCAGCTACCAAAAGGGCGGCCAGATCCACGTGACCACCTTCAACGCTTCCGGGGAAAAGGAATTCGAACGCGATTTCCCGGTCAAATAAGTTAGCAACAGCTTCCCAGAATCTTCATTCCCTGGGCCGACGGCACCAGTAAAACGGAGCCGCGGCATGCAGGCACAAGGAGGGTGTCTCCCTGACGGACGTGCTGGCCGTCAACAAGGCCGGAGCCTTCCGTGCAGATCACGGTCATGAAGGAATCCGGCAGAGCCACTTCCATGGGCTTTGTGAGGTCATATAGAGTGGTAGTAAAATATTTGCAGCTCACAAGCTCTACCGGGGTGTCTTTTGCGGGCTGGTAGGATGTCCGGTACGTGGGAAGGACGTTGAAATCTATGGCCTGAAGGGCCAGGTCTGTGTGCAGCTGGCGGGGTTTTCCGTCAAGGCCAAGGCGGCCGTAATCCCATATGCGGTAAGTGAGGTCCGACGTCTGCTGGATCTCTGCCAGAAGACAGCCGGAGCATATAGCGTGGATGCGGCCGGGAGGAAGGAAGAACACGTCGCCGGGCTTTACCTCGTAACGGGCAAGGATGTCCGTTATGGTGCCGTCCGCAACGCGCCGCTGGTACTCTTCCCGGGTGACTTCCTGCTTTATGCCGCAGTAGAGCGCCGCACCGGGTTCCGTATCAATCACGTACCACATCTCCGTCTTGCCGCGGAACTCAGGGCCGTGGACGCGCTTTGCCATCTCATCGTCCGGATGTACCTGGATGGAAAGGTCGCTGTGCGCGTCGATGAACTTTATAAGGAGGGGGAAATCCTCTCCTACGGCCTCGTACACGTGTTTTCCAAGGAGCTGGTCCTTATACTGGGCGCAAAGCCACGGGGCGCTGTGGCCGCGGAGCGGGCCGTTGTCCACAAGGGTAAGGTGCTCTCCGTAACCGGAGATTTCCCAGCTCTCCCCTATCTTGGGAAGGTTGCCGGGAACGCCTTTATAGGGTAAAATTCTCTCCCCGCCCCAGACCATGGTCCGGAACCAGGGAGAGAATCTGAGTGTGTAAAGCTTTTCCATTACTTGAGTCCGCGTGCACGCATGAGGGCTGCGGGATCCGGATCTGCGCCTCTGAACTGCTTGTAAAGGGTCATAGGCTCTTCGCTGCCGCCCTTCTCAAGGAAGGTCTCGCGGAAGCTCTTTGCGGTTTCCTTGTTGAATATGCCGTCGGCCTTGAACTTCTCCCATGCGTCTACGGCAAGGACTTCGCTCCAGAGGTAGCTGTAGTATCCTGCGCTGTAGCCGCTGTTGAAGATGTGGTTGAAGTAGGTGGTGCGGTAACGCGGGATAATCTCGTCCACCAGGCCCATTTCCTTGCACACCTTGGCTTCGAAGTCACGGATGTCCTGAGGGGTCTTGAAGACCTCGAGCTCCTGGGCGGTCATCTCGTGCCACTTCATGTCAAGTATGGATGCGGCGCAGAGTTCTCCGCAAGTAAAGCCCTGGTTGAATTTGAGGGCGTTCTGTATCTTTTCCACAAGCTCTGCGGGAATGGTTTCGCCGGTCTTGTAATTGTTGGCGTAAACGGCCAGGATTTCCGGTACGAATGCGAAGTTCTCGTTGAACTGGGAGAAGGTCTCCACAAAGTCACGGGCTACGGAGGTGCCGCTTATGCTCTTGTAATTGCACTTGCTAAGGAAGCCGTGAAGGGCGTGGCCAAACTCATGGAAAGCAGTCTGGACGTTGTCTATGGTAAGGAGGCTGGGCTGCGCGTCCGTGGGGTCCTCACCGGGAGCCGGGAAGTTGCACACATTGACGATGATAGGACGAATGTCTCCTTCCTGGTCGCGGAAGTTGTTCATCCAGGCTCCGCCGCGCTTGGTGGGCCTCACATAGTAGTCCTTATAGAATATACCTATGAGGCTGCCGTCCGGCTCAGTGAGCTTCCAGGCGCTTGCTGCGGGATTGTAAACCTCAACTTCCGGGGCGGGTTCGATCTTGATACCATAGATGGTTTCCGCAGCGTAGAAAACGCCCTTGAGCACGCTGTCCGCCTGGAAATAGGGCTTGGTCTGGGACTCGTCAAGAGCGTACTTCTGCGCACGGACTTTCTCTGCGTAGTAGCTGTAGTCCCAAGGCTCAATCTTGTGACCGGCAATCTTCTGCATGTCCTTCATCTCTTCCTTAGCCTTGGCCATGGAAGCGTCCATGATGGGCTGCAGGAAGTTGTCTACGGTCACGGGGTCTCCCGCCATCTTGTTGGAGAGCTGATAGTCGGCAAAGGATTTGTAACCAAGCAGTTGGGCCTGTTCCGCACGGAGTTTCAGGATCTCAAGGACGATGCCGTTGTTGTCGTTCTCGTTGGCATTGTTGCCGCGGGAGCTGTAGGCCTTGAACACCTGCTCGCGTTTTTCGCGGTCCGGGCATGAGCCCATGAAATCGTAATACTCGCTCACGGTGATGCCAGTGGCCTCCTTGAAGGCGTTGTTCTCTGCCAGGAGGTTCTGGCCGAACTTCTGGCTAAGGGAAGCGAGCTTGGTGGAGATTTCCGCAAAGCGCTTCTTGCCTTCTGCATCCAGGCCCACGCCGTTGCGCTCGAAGCTCTGGTACAGCTTCTTGGTTGCCATCTGCTGCTCACGGGTGAGGCCGTCCATGTTGTCGTACACTGCCTTTACGCGCTTGAAGAGGTCCTCGTTCATGAAGATCTCGTTCTCCGCCTCCGTAATCATGGGCATCACTTCCTCCTCTATGGCCTGCATCTCGGGAGTGGAGTCGCTCTCCGCCAGGTTGAAGAACACGCCGGAAACCTTTGCCAGGAGCTCGCCGGACTTGTCGTAGGCGGCTACGGTGTTCTCAAAGGTGGGTTCTTCCTTGCAATTGATAATTGCCTGGATATCGGCCTTTTCCTGCTTTATGCCTTCCTTGAATGCAGGAAGATAATGCTCCGTCTTGATCTGTGAGAACGGTGCCGTTCCGTAAGGGGTGTCCCATTCCTGGTAGAATGGATTCTTCTGTGAACAGGAAATCATAAGTACAACAGCTCCAAAAGCTATAAGCAATTTTTTCATTGCAATTCTAAATTATTGATAATCTTCTACTTAGCGTTTTTAACCCCGGCTTTTTGTCCGGGGTTAAACAACATATTTATTTAATAATCAAACACTTACAGTTGCGCTAGTTTACTTTCACAGAAACCGAAGGATCGTCAACCAGTGTAAACTGGGCCGCGCCGGAGTAGATTGTCATGATGCCGGTGATGTCAGCAGTCTTGGAACCGGAGGTGAGGCCGGCGTCAAGAGTCTGGTCTGCAAACTTTGCGTAGCCGCTGGTACGGACCTGGATGTCGGTGGAACCCAGCTTGAAGTAGTGGGAGATGTAGTTTGCGGTGGCGTTCTTTATCATTATCTCCTTATAGGTCCTGTCCTGGTCCGGGCTGAAGCTGTCAAGCACTTTATCGGACAGTTTGGCACTGCGGGGCGATGTGGTTGATATTGCACCGTAACGGGTTGCGCCGCTTCCCACCTCGGCCGTGTCCCAGACACCGCTCTGAAGGTACTCAATGTACTTTGCCTTGGAACAGCTCCAGGTATTTACTCCCCAGGTTCCCTTGTCCGAGAGGAACACACGGTTTTCCGGGTTGCCGCTCTTGTGGGGAAGGTTGGGGTTGGGATAGAACAGGGCGAAGATCTGGTTGCCGTACTTCACTCCTTTCACGGTGACAAGCTTGCCCCAGAGTTCTCCTGTGAAGCCTGCGTTGATGGAAGCCTTTACATCGGCCTCTGTGACCACGGTGGGGGCCACGGGGTCTCCGTACTGGCCCTTGAACACATGCCTGTCTATGATTGACTGAAGGTCGATGTAGGAGGTCTCGTACTCATTTGTGGAAGTCTGGTCCGCCTCCATGCCAAGCTGAGGCATGCCGTTGTATGCGCCCAGCGTGAGACCGTCGCAGTAAACGTAGAGTGTCTGACCAAGTGCATATTCGCTGTACAGGGAGGACTTTCCAAGCTTGAGGTCAATGCCGCCGGTGGCGTCCTGGATATAGATTTCACGGTATACGTTACCGGTGACGTCGCTGGAAGTTACCTTACCCGTAACCCATACATTGCCCGTTACCTCAAGGGGTTTGTTCTTATACATGGCCTTGAGTTCCTTGATGGTCTTGAATGACCCTATTGCAGGGGCGCCATCGGGAAGGGCGGTATCGGAATACAGGTGAGTATGCTCAGGGGCCTGGGGTGAACCAAGCACGGGCTGCCATTCTTCTATCAGACTCTGGCAGGAAACGAGGGCGGCTGCAGCCGCAAGGATTGCGATAATCTTTTTCATGGCTCTTAGAATCTGAAGTAAATGTTAAGCATATAGTTGGTACCTGCCATGTAGAAGTACTTGGAGTCGAAACGGTAGTAGCGTTCCTTGTTCACGGTATTGTCTACAAGACGAGTCTGCTCGTAACCGCCGGTCTTGACGTTGCGGTTGTTGAAGAGGTTCTTGGCGTTGAGGGAGAAGCCCAGCTGGTACTTTCTCTGGATGTACCAGGACTTACCTATGGAGAGGTTGGCCAGAAGGGCGGCCTTGAACTTCTCCTGGGTGGTCATGTATTCAACCTCGGTGTCCGTAATGGTGTTGTCCGGACCTGCCACAGCGTAGTCTGTACGATAAAGAGGGTTCATGTCCAGATATGCCCTGTCAAAGTATTCCAGGTCTGCATCGATGAACCAGTAGTTGTAGTTGTATGCAAGGCCGATGGAAGCCGCCGTCTGGGGCGTAGAGGGCACATAGTGCTTCTGCTTCACCAGCTTGCCCTGAGCATCCAGGTACTGCGTGCTCTTCCAGTAAGTGACCAGCACGTTCTCCATAACCACGTCGGCACTGTTATCCACGGTCTGGGTCATCCTGGGATTGGAAGTATATACATACTCGCCAAGGGAAAGGACGCCCTGCACGGACAGGTTGGGGACGATGTAGGTGGGGAACTTGAATCCGATCTCGATACCCATGTTGCGCTGATCGATTCCGGTGATAGCAAAGTTGGAGAATGCGTTCTGGAGGTCGTCGTAGGCGCTCATCACCTTGCTCTGGTCCTTGATGGTGGTGAAGTAACCGGTGGCGCGGAAGTTGATTCCGTTGGCGTTGTACTGCCAGTTAGCGTCCGTGCTGAAGGTCTTCACGGTTGTGAGGCCGTCCATGAGGGAGTTGCGGGTACGGGGGCTCAGGAAGGCCTGGTTGAACTTGGGAGCATCGGCAAAATAACCAATGTTGCCGTATACCCTGGACTTGCCGTCCATCACGTAGCTCATGCCAAGCTTTCCCGCATAGGTGAAGAACTTGCTCACCTTGGATTTGCCGTACGATGTGGTCACGGAGCCATCGGCCTCATATGTGGGCTCGATGGTTACGCCGTCCACCACAAGCTTGTTGCCATTCTCGTCCAGGCCGGGGAACAGGCCCTTGCGCAGGAGACCTTCCCTCCAGAAGCTCTCGGTGCCAAGGCGTCCTCCAACGTTCACCTCCAGGTTGCCCACGGTGTAGTTGCCGTTGATCCAGCCGCCGAAGTTGCGGACCTTTGCAAGGTAGTCGTAGCCGTATTTGTCGCCTACGCCCAGGGTCTGGGCCTTGCCGTTGGCCATGTAGTAATCGAGGTCGTTCTGGAGCTTGTACGGGGTGGCTGCAAAGTCGCGCTCCGCAAAGTTGTCTATATCCATGAAGTACTCACCACCCAGAAGGTCTGCCACTATCTTGTAGTACTCAGTGTTGTTGATCCTGGCGCTGAGGCCTCCGGTCACAATCACGCGGTCCTTGGGACGATACTTGAAGGAGGTTGCAAAGTTGAGGTCCTTCTGGTCTACGTGGCGCTCTTCCTGGATGTACTTGGAACGGCCGCCTTGCAGGTAGTTCACGTTGTAGAGGCGGTCCCAGTTGATGTGGGTGAGATCCGGATAAAGCTTGGAGTTACCCCAGACTTCCTTGGCCCAGCCCCACTTGGTCTCGTTGTGACGGTTCATGTCCGGGTTGTCGTCCATGAAGTAGCTGGGGAGGTTGCGGTAGTAGTCCGGACGGGGGTCCTGGGCATCGTACCAGTCAAGTGCGGTGTATCCGTTCTTACCAAAGCGATAAAGCACCGTGGTGCTGGCGGAGAACTTGTCAGACGGATTGAAGTCCCACTTCAGGAAGGCGATGGGCTCGTTGGTCTTGCGGACGCGGGCGTTACGAACCTTGCCGTTCTGGTAGCCCCAGTTGCTGTTGTACATGTTGTCTCCCATAAGGTCATAGACCTCCTGGGTGGCGGCGTTCTGCGCACCGCGCTCACCGGGAGTTGCGAAGAAGGCAAAGCTCACGGTGTTGGCATCGTTGATGACCTTATCTGCTGCCAGGTAATATGCCAGGGACTTGTAGTAGACACCGTCTATCCAGTCATTTCCGCCAAGACGGGCGCTCACGTTGGCCGCGAATGCCCAGCCATTGTCCATGGGACCGGTAGCGTAGGAACCCATTACCCTGAGGCGGTAAAGCGTGCTGTTTGTGAGAACGCTTCCACGGAGGCCCTTACGGACGTTTGAGGCGTTACCGTAGATGTTGGTGGCGCCGTTGTATCCGCCGAAGCCGAAGTCGCTTACATCGGCCCCATTCACAGTCTCCTTGCTGCGCATGGCCTCATTCAGGCCGCTCCACAGGGAGAACGGACCGTAACCGGTAATGGCATCGTTTAGCTTTACGCCGGCAAGGTAAACTTCCTGACTCTCGGAGCTATAACCGCGGGCGCGGAAACGCACGGAGGAGAAGTTGTAACCTGCGATGCTGTTGAATACGTCGTTGCTGCCGAACAGGATGGTGGGATTGTCGTTGAAGCCGCTGTCGTTCATGTCGAAGGCGGCGAAGGAGTCCTCGTCCAGGTCAGACACCTTCTGGATGCCGGTAAGACCCACGTTGAAGAGGTTCTTTACCTGGCCGTCCACAACGGCGAACTGAATCTGCGCCTCAAGGAAGTCCGGGGCTTTGACAATGAGGGTGTAATTGCCGTCGGCAAGGCCCCTGATACGGAAGGTTCCGTCATCGGCCGACTTTGCCGTGGCTATCTCCTGAGCGCCCTGGGACAGTACCAGAACGGCGTTTTCCACGGGCTGACGGCCGTCACGGTTCACCACCGTTCCGGACACTCCGCCGGACTGTGCCAACAACGCCACGGAAGCCAGCAGGGCAGCTATGGTGAGTATCAGTCTCTTGGTCATATGGTTATTTCTTTATAACGATGTACGTAGGATAGTGGTCCGAATATCCTCCCACGAAAGCGCCGTTGGAGAAGGTACGGAACGGGGTGCCCTTGTACTGGCCGGTCTGGTTGGTCATGAAGGGCTTGCTGAACACGCGGCCGTAGAATTTCTTCTTGGTGATCTTCTGGATCTGGAAGGTTCCTTTGGGGGCATGGGCAAGGTTGTAGTTCACCAGGATGCAGTCGTAGATATTGCCCTCTCCCCTGTAGTAAAGTGAGCTGTAACCGGCCTCAAGCATGCTCCAGAAAGGAGAGAAATAGTCCGCTTCCTTCACATCCTTGATGTTCTTGCGGCCGTGCATGTGCTTTGCCATGGAGTCGTCGAAGGGGTTGTCGTTCATATCGCCCATGATCACGCAGTTGATGCCGGGATATTTCTGCATCATCTTCATGGAGTGCTGGTACACAATCTCTCCGCCGCGTGCGCGGGTGTCCACGCCCTTGCCGCCAAGACGGGAAGGCAGGTGGCACACATAGAAGGCGAAGTGCTCTCCGTCTATGATTCCGTGAACCATAAGGATATCACGCGTGCGGAAGTTCTCCTGCTCCTCCTTGGTCATATCGAACTTGATATTGCTGCCTTCGAAGGTGAAGGGGATGGACTCGCTCTCCACGAGGGTCATCTTGGTGGGGTCATACAGGAGACCGCAGTCTACGCCACGGCGGTCAGGGCCGTCATAGTGGACTATCTGGAAATGGGCGTCCGCAATGGCGGGCTCCATCACCAGGTCTTCCAGGACGTGGCGGTTCTCAATTTCCGATACGCCAAGCACCGTGTGCCATACGCCGTTGTCCTTTTTCATCTCCGCAATGACCTTGGCCATGTTCTGGAGCTTCTTGGCATACTTGGCCTCCGTCCAGTTGTTGGCGCCGTCCGGAAGGTACTCGTAGTCGTTCTTACCGTCGTCGTGATACGTGTCGAAGAGGTTCTCAAGGTTGTAGAACCCTATCACGTGGCTGCGGTTCTTGTTGCCGGCCTGGGCCCACCAGGGAGTGAGGACCATCAGAAGCAAGGCAAGAAGGTATAACTGTCTTTTCATATTACGGTTATTAGTTTATTTCCACCAGGCGGAAGGAGCAGCGGCTTCTATCTTGTCCGCGCTCTCCTTACCTATTCTCCCAACAAGGTTGGGGAAGAAGTCTATCCCCGTCTGCTCTTCGAGCTCGTCGATGGACATGATGTAATCCAGATAATTCCCTCCGGATATTCCACTGTCATGAGGAAGGATGAAACCCGCCGCCATAAAGCCGTTTGTTGCATAAGTGGACGAACCCTTATACAGCAGTGCCTTGAAGTAATGGGTGGGAATCTTCACTCTGAATCCGGTATTGCTGCCGCTGTAACGCGTAGAACTGTCGAACAGGGCGCCCGTCACCACGAAGAGGGTATCCGACTTGGCAGCATAATCACGTACACGGTTCTCCAGATCTACCCAGATTCCGCTGTTGAAGTCGTAGTTCTGCGGGGTCATGTTGGTTGGGACGAACGTGGAAGCATTGGCAGCCTCCGTCCTGAGTCTATCGGCAGACGGCAACTGATGTCCGCGGGTCCAGCCTCCGCCGTAGGTATTGGTAATGTCCGGCTGGATGCTTGCAGGCAGGAGGGCATCGTACCCCCATGCGTTGGAACGGCCGCCGCTGCCCTTGATGGAGTTGTTCAGCGGATAGGCTACCCACAGGGACATATAGTCGTCATAGTCCCAATAGCAGGTGAAGTTGCGGACGCCGTCGGTTTTTTCTGAACGATACTTTCCGCCATCCATATTATGGATAAGCATCTCGCGGCCGTCGCCTGCAACCGTGGCGGGAAGTTCCAGCCAGTCAAGGGCTACAGGGGCCACGTCATAGCCGTAGTTCCCTACCTGGCCCTGGCTGCTGCCTGCACCATACTGGGTAACCACAACGCTGGAGGCAGCGCCTTTGGCAGGCGAGAACAGAATTGTCAGAGTACGGGACTCTTCACCGGTATTGGCCTGGTACTTGAGGCGTACGTCACTGCGGTTTCCAATTCCGTCCTCAGGGGTGATGGTAGCCCATTCCTCTGTTCCTTCAGGGAAATCCAAACCCAGGGACCAAGCACCGGAGGCGGTTACGTCCACCCACACGGAGCCCTCTTCCGCGCCAAGCGTAGTGCTGCGGGGCACCACGGACGCTGCGGTCTCCTGCCCCTCGCTTCCGGAAATGCCGGAAAGAAGCTCAGGGAGCTTGTCGCAGGAGGATACTGCAAATGCCAGTGACAGTGCCACAAGCACTGCCACCGACATTCTGAATCTGTTGAAGCAAATCATTAATTCTTGTAATGAACCTTCAGGTCAATAATGCGGACCTGGTTGGTCTCCGCCTTGAAGACAACCTGCTGAGCATCGCCAGCCCAGCGGCCGGACTTGTCATTGTATGTATAACCATCAGGAGTAACCGTGAAGCATCCAGGACCGTATTTTTCAGTACCGGCCACTGTGCAACCGATTTCAATGTCTTCAATTGAATAACCGTCGGCAGCCGTAATGGTGAGAGTCTGGCCCTTATAGATGCGGAGCTCAGTAGCATTTGCACCATTATAGTTACTGCTGTTGGTGAAGGAAATCACATCGTCCATCTGGTTAACTGCGCCATTATCGGCAGCTGCCGCAAGCTGATCCTTGAGCCATTGGGCCTCAAAGTGATCTCCGCTGCCGCTGCTAGCCTTGGCCTGGGTGATGGTGACAGTGTAGGACTTGACCTGTACGTCCGCCTGGGTCTTGATAATCACCGTGTAGACCACAGGTGCGTCGGTGTTGTTGATTGCGAATGTTGCGGTAACCTCTCCGGCGCCTGTTCCGGTAGAGCCCATAAGCTCGCATTCGCGGCTTTCTGCAACCCAGTCAACGTTTCCGGTAACCTTGATGGTTGCGGAGGTTGCGTTTGCAGATACATTGATGGCAGTTTTCTCCACGCCGAAGACGGGGCCCTGGGCGATGGTGGTCTGGCCATTGAGGCTGTAGAGATATCCTCCCTGGGTTATTTCCGGGGTCTTTTCATTATAGTTGACAATCTTGCCCACAGCAACAAGTTCATCGCCAACAGCTACGGTAGCGTCGCCTTCTTCCCATTTTTTGTTTCCAAGATAGAGAATGCGATATGCGGTAAATACTGCGGTAAAACCTTCGTCAATAAGCTCAAATGTGCCATTACCAAACGCGGCGCCAAACTGCTCAGAAATCTTGGATACTTTGCCCTTTACGTAGAAATCCTGTTCTGTTGCGGTTTTGCCCACTTCCTTTGCCTTATTGATGGCTGCGGAAACATTGAACGGACTGGCCTGGGTGCCGTCGCCGGCAGGATTGGCCTGGGTCTCTTCTGCCGGAGGATTGTTACCGCCTTCAGTCTTACCGTTGAGGCTATAGATGAAGCTTGCGCCCTTGCCGACGGTCTCCGGAGTGTTGCCCTTGTAATTTACAACGGGGCCGTAGATGATGACGATATCGCCTTCCTTGATCTCAGTGTCGCCGGACTTCCACTGGCGGTTGCCAAGGTAATAGGTCTGGAACACATAGAAATCTCCGGTTCCATCTTCTGCATCGACAATGTTGAATGTGGCATTGCCATAGTTGCCGCTGGCCTCAAAGGTAGTACCCACCTTGGAGACTTTACCCTTGATGTAAACCTTGTCGCTCTGGACATCGGCGCCAAGGGACTTGGCAAATGCGGCGGCACCGGCAGGATTGTAAGGCTCCTCAAGTGTTCCCTTACCCTTTGCAGTGCCCTCGTTGACGGGTTCATCACCGCCGTCCGACTTGCCGTTGAGGCTGTAGACAAAGCTGGCGCCCTTGCCTGCGGTTTCAGGGGTATTGCCCTTGTAGTTCACTACGGGGCCATAGATGATGACCTCGTCACCGGCCTTGACGTCGGTGTCTCCGCTCTTCCACTTGCGGTTGCCAAGGTAATATGTCTGGAAGGCATAGAAGGTATCGGTGTCACCGGCGGCATCAACCATGTAGAAAGATGCATTGCCATAGCTGCCGCTGGCTTCATATGTGGTTGCCACGTCGGAGATGATACCCTTTACATAGACGCTCTTGGGGCTCTGGACATCGGCTCCAAGTTCCTCTACATATGCCCTTACGCCGGCCACGGTATAAGGATCTTCCTTGGTACCGGAACCCTTCTTAACCTCACCGAGGGCACCCTTCTGCTTAACAACAAGGTCTCCCTTTTCAGTATTTGCAAGAAGGTGGATTGTGGTTTCACGGTCGTTGCCCTTGTTCTCAAGAACGGTAACGGTGATGGTCTGCGGCTTTATGTCCGCCTGGCCGCTGGTGGCGCTGAGGGAAATCCAGTCCGGGAGCTCCGTGGTAACCTTCCAGTCGCGAGTGGCGATGATGGAGATGGAAGCGGAATTCTCTTCCGGGCCAAAATTGAGTTCAAGGGGATCAAGTGACAGTTTGGCAAAGCCAAGGTCGATGTCCTCCTCGCAGGCTGTGAACGCAAAAACGCTCGCAATCACTGCCATGAATAAATGTCTAAGTTTCATAATATAGAATTAGTGTTGATTGTTTCTGATTCACAAATATAACAATCTTTTTCGGTTATTCAATTTTTACATAGTAAAAACGGCTCCCGGAGTCCGGGAGCCGTAGAAAGAGAGTTCTTAAGACTCTTACTTCAGAGCAATTTTTTCTGCGTTGGTAGGATAGTACTGAACAGCCGTCTTAACGGTTATTTCAGCTCCTGATGCGGGTGAACCAAGAGCAGAGCGGGGGACGCTAACCTCGATATAAGCGAAATCGCCAGAGATGGTTCCGCCGACTTTCAGCTTGGCACCGTCAACCTTGGTACCCACAGGATTGTCAATCCAGCTTGCAGGGTCCTCTCCGGCAGTAATTACCGCATTGGCAGCAGACGTCCAGGGATAGAAATACGCAAGAGCCTCGAGGCCGGCATTGTTTCCGGCTGCACCATGCTCTCCCTGACTGCCAGTAGAGGCATCGTTGTCAAGATTGAAGCCGATGTAGAACGATGAAGAACCGTCGGTCTTGATCTTCTCCGCTGTCATCTTGTAATAGAAGTACACGTTGTTGGCATCGGAAGTGGCCTTCCACTCAACTATACGGTTGTTAACGCCTTCAAACTTGGTCTCAACAGCATCCCAGTCGCCAAGGTCACCGTCAATAGTAATGCCCTTGGGGGCGACAGCTATCTCCTCAGTGGAGGCCTGGATGCCGAAGATGATGGCCCTCTTGCCGTTGTTGGTTCCTTCGTAGGTCTCAACAGTGACAGGGGTATCCTGAGAAAGGGCTCCGCCAAGGTTGAAGGCATACTTGTCACTGTCAGCAACAGTGATGGTATAAGGGCTGCTGCCCGTTGCGCCATCATTTGCTGCGATGTCCACAGGTATCACGTTGCTGCCCAGCGTGAGCTTGAGTGATGCAGGACTGTCTTTCCAAGCTACGGCATAGAAGGATACGGACTTGGTGCCGGCAGGAAGAGTGACAGTTGCGCTGCCAAACTTGGAGCTGGTGCCAAGTTTGAGGGTAAAGACGTCCGCAGTACCGTTAACGGTGGCTACGCCGTCAGTGTAAGCACTGCTCACGGTGACTATGCCGTCCTTTACATTGGTGTCATACTCACCAAGTTCTGCCGGAGGATTGGCTGAACCATTTGCTGCGCCGATGGTAGGAGTGTCGAAGATGACAAACTTATCGGCACCGTCGGTTTCGCGGCCCCAGGACTTGCCGTCAGGGATTTCTATCGGAGCTGTAAGGTTGTCAACCAGGTCAACCTGGTTCTTGTCATCGTACATGAGGGCAATCTTGAAGCCCTTGTTAGCCTTGCCGCTCAAACCAAACATAGGGCCGTTGGCGGCATCGGCCTGCTTGCAGGTGAATACTGCGAAGCCCTTTGCAGGGACCTTAGCCAGTGAAGCAGGGATAACGAAGATATCCTTGTCTTCCTTTCCGTCGTCCTTGATGAGCTTCCAGCCGGTCATGTCGACTTCTGCCGATGTGGCGTTATAGATTTCGATCTTCTTGTCTGTGTCCTCAGGACCGCACTGGAACTCGTTGAGATAAACCTCAGGGACCTCAACGGGGCCGCCGGTCTTTTCGAACCATGCGTTGTCCCAGAAGAGGAGCTGCTTGTTATCATTATAGCAACCAACGATGGCGGTGAGGTTACCCTCAGCATCCTTGTTAAGAGTGAGGCCCTGTTCCTTGAGCTGTGCGTAAACAGCGATTTCGTCGGAACCTACGGCAACCTTACCGTTGCGGTCGCCGTCTTCGATTGCATCGGTGACGGTAACGCCCTTGATCACCACGTAGCGGATGAGGTTGGCGGGATAGTTTGCAAGAAGTTCAGGGATGGTGATCTCCTTAGGTGCAGGAGCTTCGCCTTCACCCTTTTCATAAGCTTCACCAAGACCGAGGATCTCAGGTGCACCGTTGTACCAGTAGCAGTCACCGGAAATCTTACCCTTGACGGTGTCGCCGGCCTTGAGACCGTGATTGGTGTTGTAAAGGATAACTGCACCGGTTGCATCCTCAATATAAGCGGTGCCACCGTTTACATAGGTAACCACTGCGGCTTCCTTGAGGTTGGCCTCGAAAGTAGCCTTGGTATCCTTATTAGTAGCAGTTTCGGGGATTGAAGCGATAAGTTCTCCGATGTTTGCAGGAAGAACGTTGCCGTTCTGGGTGAGGGTGAATTCCAGAGACTGGGCGCCATCGGAAGCCACGGTAAACTTGGCCTCGCGGGCGTCGTCGGCGGTGTTGGCATCAACGGTGATGGTGATCTTGCCGCTTGCGGTGCCTTCCTTGGTGTAGTCCTTGACCCAAGCATATGCTTCCTTAGGTGTGACGGTCCACTTGGCGGTGAGGTTCTTCACGGAAAGATCGAACTCAGCGGTGGTGTCGCCTGCGGAGATGGCCTTGGACTTCTCTGCCATTTCAAGGACGGGCATGGTGCCTTCCTCGATGGAGACCACATAGGCCTCGCCGGAAGATGTCTCAGGAGTGTTGCCCTTGTAGTTCACGCACTTACCGTAAACCACGACCTTGTCGCCTACGTTGATGTTCTTGTCGGCCTCGTTGTCGTACTTCTTGTTACCGATGTAGAGGGCACGATAGACCTGGAACATCTTGGCCTCGGTCTTGCCGTCGTCGGTCATGTAGAAGGTTGCGTTACCGTACTGGGTGCCGAACTGCTCGTCGATCTTGGCGATGAAACCTTCGATATAGATGTCGTCGGTCTTCTCACCGTCGGAGAGAGTGGACAGGTAAGCATAGACTCTTGAAGGAGTATAAGGATGCTCTGCAGTACCATATACCACGCCGCCGGCTTCCTGCTTGACGGTGATGTTCATCTTGGCGGTGCCTGCAGTAACGGCGACCGTTGTCTGGCGGGCATCCTCGGTGTCGTTCTTGGCTACTGTAACGGTCACTTTACCAGCTCCGTTACCTGAAGAGGGGCTAACGGTAATCCAGCTGTCCTTGGGCTCAGCTTTCCACTCGATTCCGGCATTGATGTCGATGGTCCTGGAACCACCGTCCTTGCCTACGGAGATGATGGAAGGCTCTACTTTAAGAGCGAGCTCGTCTCCTCCGAAAATCGGGTCTTCCTCTGTACATGATGTGACGGCAAAGCCTGCACATGCAAGGAGAGAAAGAAGTAAATACTTGACTTTCATTGTTATAATTATGTATTAGTTAAACATATACTTAAGACCAAGCTGGATGTACCAGGTGTTGGTGTACTCGTGAGACTTCTGCCAGGTCTTGGCAAAGGCCTGACCCTCGGCGAGCTTGAAGTTGGTGGCGAAGATAGGCTGTCCCTCGTCGGTCATACCCTTATAGGTAAGGATGTTACCGGAGTTGACGCTCTGATCGAAGGTGGTACCTACGCCCCAGCTGTCGTTGAGAGCATTGCCGAAGTTCATGACATCGGCGCTGAGCTGCAAGGTGTTGACGCTCTTGCCTATCTTGATGCGGATATCCTGGATGAGCTTGAGGTTCACACGGTGAAGCATGGGTGAGAATACGCTGTAAGCCTCTGCGTATTTGCCGCGGCGGGAGCTCAGATACTCATCCTGGGCGACGAACACCTTGAAGATGTTGATGTCTTCCTGGGTGGCGAAGAGAACGCTGTTGGCGTCTGCATCAGGTGCGCCCACAACCTTCATCTGCTCGTCCGTAGGGATGTAGATAAGGTCTGCGGTCTGGCTGTCGCCGTTCATGTCGTTGCTGTAGGTGTAGTACCTGCCGGTGTTCACGGAGCCTTCGTAGAAGAGGCTGATGGTGGTGTGAGTGGGCAGCTTGTAAGAGATGGAGGATATTACACGATCCGGGTGTACATACTGGGAATTCTGAAGGACCGGGAAGTTGGGGCCGTCAACGGTAGGAAGTCCGGTGTAGACGGAGGAGGCGTTGGAGCCGGGCATGCCGGTGAGTTCCTTCTGGACAGTATGAGTGTAGGAGAACATGGCTTTCAGGTTCTTGACCGGCTCAAGGTTGGTGGAAATGTTGAAGTTCCAACCATAACCCCTGTTGGTGTTGGTCAGGACGTAAGCCTGGTACTTGGTGTAATAGAGGTCATCCTTTGAAGGATAGAGGTGACGGCTGTCAGGACCGGTGAAGCGGGACCATCCGTCCATCTCCTTGATGTTCCAGTTCTGGATGAGGGTACCGTTGATGGTCTTGTTGAAGATGAACTCCGTGCTCATGCTCCAAGGGAAGGAGACGGGCAGCTGGAGGTCGAGGGCCAGGGAGCTCTTCCAGACCTGAGGCATCTTGAAGTTGGGATCCACGGAGTTGATGGCGGACTGAACTGCGCCGTCTTCCGGAGTGATGTCGATGGGGTTGTTCGTAGGATCCAGAGCATTCAGCTTGGCAAGGATGTCAGCAGTGTTGGTAAGGAGCTTGCCACCGTTGTTCTCTGCTGCGAATGCTGCGAGGTTGGGGTTGGGCGTTGCATTGTACTTGTCGTCATAGAGAGTGGACATGACGGACAGGTGCTGGTACATGGCAGCGTTGGAAGGCATGTTGGTGAGGAACACCAGAGGGAGACGGCCGGCGAAGAGGCCGGTGCCGCCGCGAATCTTCATGCTCTTGTCGCCGAACACATCGTATACGAAACCAACACGGGGAGAGATCTGGACGTTACTCTTGGGCCAGAGGCCGGTGTCGATCTTCTTTCCGCCGAAGTCAAGTGCCAGGATGGCATTGTTGGTCATGAGGTCGTTGTTATCGTAGATGATGGTGTCGAAGCGGACGCCTGCAGTGACCTTGAGTTTTTCGTTCACATCCCACTCGTCCTGACCATAGAGGCCGATCTGGGAGAACTGGATACGTGCGGAAGGAGTCTCGTTTCCACCGTAACCGTAGGTGAGGGCGACGGTTTCAGGGGCCTTGCCGTTCACGAAGTCGTCTACGCTCTTGAAGCGGTAGTAACCGGTACCTTCACGCATGTAGGCGTTATCTGCGAACTGATACTCATAGCTGAGGCCGCCGGTGAGCTTGTGGGCGCCCATGTAGTAAGTGAGGTCGTCCTTTGCGGTGAGAACCCTGTTGTGGACACCGTTGTACCAGGTGAAGAGTTCATAACCTGCGGAGATGTAAGGAACAACGGGGTTGGTCACACCCTTGTCGTTGGTGTAGGGCTGCATGATGTCGATGAAGGGGAACTTCTCCGAATCGGAACCACGGGCATCCTCGATGTTGGAGTAGGTGATGAGGAGCTGGTTGCTGAGGCTGCTGCTGAGACGGCTGTTCAGATCCAGGGAGTAGGTGCGCACCTTGTTCTCCATAGAATACATGGAGTTTGCGAAGGCGATGGAATACTGTGACAGACGGTCATAGCCCTTGTGACGGATACCTTCACCGCCAAGGTAAGGATCTGCGAAGTCTGCGGAGTTACCGTTGGTGGGAGTGTATTTCTTATTGTTGGTGTAGTTGAAGCGGAATGCCAGGTGATGGTTGGAAGTGATGTTCCAGTCCAGACGGGCAAGGAGCTTGAGGTTGTTTTCGTCCCTGGTGTAGTTGGTGTAACCGCCGGTATCGTATCCGTAGGTGTCCATGAGGTACTTGGAAACCCTGTCAAGGTCTGCCGTAGTGGTACGGGACTTTTTGGCCTGAGCATCCATCACACCGTCTTCGGTAGGACGCCAGGAGTTGATCTCACGAGGGTCTCCGGTGTACTCGAAGCTACCAAAGAAGAAGAGTTTGTTCTTGATGATGGGGCCGCCCACGGTAGCACCGTAGACAGTCTTGTTGTTGGCGGTGCCGGAAACAGCCTGGCCGCCGTCGATGTGGGTACCACGGAGCTTGGTGTTCTGGTGGTACACATAGCCGGTGCCCTTGAAGGTGTTGGTACCGGACTTGGTGATGGCGTTGACACCACCGCCGATGAAGTTGGACTGACGGACATCGTACGGGGAAACCACAACCTGAACTTCCTCAATGGCGTCCATGGAGATAGGCATGCCGCCGCCGGGGAGGGATTCGGAAAGACCGAAGTTGTTGTTGAAGTTTGCACCGTCAACGGTGAAGTTGGTGCTACGTCCGTCGCCGCCGCCGAAGCTCATGCCGTCTCCGCCGTAAGGGGAGAGCTTAGCGATGTCCGTGATGGAACGGGCAGCGGTAGGCATTGTGAGAATGTCGGCATTGCTGATGTTGGTGGTAGCGCCGATCTTCTCCTGAGCCGCGAACTTGGAAGTGGGGCTTGCCACAACCACGACGGCGTCAAGGAGCTCGGTGGTTTCCTGGAGCCAGATGTTCAGGTTGTAAGGCTGACCCAGCTGCAGGGTGATGTCCGTGTAGTTCACGGTCTGGTAACCCAGATTGGAAACCTCCACGGTGTAGGGACCGCCGGTACGCATACCCTGGATGGCATAGCGACCTTCTACGTTGGTGATAGCGTAGTAATCGGTACCCGAAGGCTCATGAGTTGCGATGACGGCGGCGCCGATGATGGGCTCGCCGTTCTGGTCAGTAATTCGACCCTGGAGGGTAGAAGTGGTGACCTGCGCAAACGCAGACACGCCCGCAATCAACGTAGTGAAAGCGAGCAGAAAGCTTTTGAAAGCGTTTTTCATAAAGGTTTAGTTGAAAAAAAAATATTGATACGATAGTTATTTCTACCTAAAAACCATGCGAATATACTAATTTTTTATTAAATAAAAAACGGAATCCGCACAGATTCCGTCAAAAAGATTTCAACATGTTTCAAATGCCTTCTTTACGGCCGGCACGCTGTCCAGGAGCTCCCAGCCGAAGAACTGGACTATCTTGTCCTTCCCCTGCACCTTTACGGCCTTTTTGTAGGGTTTTCTGCCCATGTGGCCATAAGCCGCGGTGGGACCGTAAATCGGATTCTTGAGACCGAACTTTTTCACGATTGCCGCCGGGGTGAGCGGGAAAATTTTCTGAATCTTTTCCGCAATCTCGGAATCGGACACTTTTCCGGTTCCGTAAGTGTCCACGAAAACGCTTACCGGCTTTGCCACGCCAATGGCATATGCCAACTGCACAAGGCATTCGTCGGCGACGCCTGCGGCAACCAGATTCTTGGCGATGTAGCGGGCCGCATACGCGGCGCTGCGGTCAACCTTTGAGGAGTCCTTTCCGGAGAATGCTCCGCCGCCGTGCGCACCCTTTCCGCCGTAGGTGTCCACGATGATCTTGCGGCCGGTGAGACCGGTGTCTCCATGAGGTCCGCCGATGACGAATTTCCCGGTGGGATTTACGTGAAGGATGAAGTCATGGATAAGGGCCGCGGTATCTTCCGGCAGTGCGGCTTTAAGCCTGGGAATCAGGATGTTCCGGACATCGTCCTCAATCTTTTCCCGCATGGCCTCGTCCACCTTTGCCTGCCCGAACTGGGCCACGGCTTTGGCATAGGACATGTGCCCCAGACTGGCCGGAACGAACTCGTCGTGCTGGGTGGAAAGGACTATGGTATGAACCTTTACGGGACGATGTGTTTCGCCGTCGTACTCGATGGTGAACTGGCTCTTGGCATCTGGGCGAAGATACGGCATGAGACCAATCTCGTGATGCCTTATGCGGGCGAGGATTTCCAGGATCTTATGGCTCAGGTAAAGGGGCAGCGGCATGTAGTCTTCCGTGTCCTTGCAGGCATAGCCGAACATCATGCCCTGGTCTCCGGCTCCCTGCTCCTCCGGCACGGCGCGCTCAACGCCGCGGTTGATGTCGGCCGACTGCTCGTGAAGGGCGCTCAGAACGCCGCAGGACGATGCGTCGAACATGTATTCCGCCTTGGTGTAGCCAATCTTTTTAATGGTGTTGCGGACGGTGGTCTGGATGTCTACATAGGCCTCCGCCTTCACTTCTCCCATGACTACTACCATACCCGTTGAGCAAAAGCTCTCGCAGGCTACTTTTGATTCAGGATCTTGCTTTAGGAACTCGTCCAGGATGGCGTCCGAAATCTGGTCCGCCACTTTGTCCGGGTGGCCTTCAGACACACTCTCGGACGTAAAGAGATAATTCTTTAGCATTTTTTTACGCGTGGTTGCAAGTTAATTATAAATCTGTCCACAATATGTTTGGGGCCGCAAATATACGGCTTATTTTTGATTTGGCAAAACCCAATGGATTATTACGCCGTCCCTTTCCATTCCCCGGAACCAGGTCATCTGCCTTTTGGCAAACTGGTGGATGGCATTCCCAAGGAACATCACCATGTCATCGTAACTATATTTGCCAAGCAGATATTCGGTTACAAACTTATACTCCAGGCCATAGTATATCAAATCATCCGCAGGGACTGTTTTCATCAGGTTTTCAACTTCTTCCACCAGCCCTTCCTTAAGCCTTTCTTCCAGCCTCACGTCTATGCGGCGGACCCTTTCCTCGCGCGAGACAAGCGTACCTATATAATATGTATTTTTTGGCAACAGCTCCGGATCCACGCCGTTACCTTTATCGAATTTATACGCCCGTGTAACCGACTCTATATAAAGCCCCGATCCACCGCAGATGATAGGGACAACGCCTCTGGATTTAACAACCGCAAAAGCCTTGGTAAACGCCTCTTGATACTGATAGATATTGAATTTTGCACCAGCAGGAGCAATGTCTATCAAGTGATAAGGAACATCCCCGTACTCCCCCAAATCCTTCCCCGTGCCTATATCCATTCCACGATACACCTGCCGTGAGTCTGCAGAGAGTATTTCTGCCGTCATTCTCGGGCTTGTCCCGGGAATCTCCATCAACCGGTGGGCAAGATGCACAGCGTATTTCGTTTTTCCAGATGCAGTTGGACCAAGCACGCAGACACAGTCATACTCGCCTGCTTCCAGCGAGCGGGCAAGAGCCTCAACGTCTATGATTTCCGGGTCCGGCATCTTGGCCATGGGCGGTATCCCCGGCCTGTCCGGCAAGAGCTGTGTCCTGTTCCACTTGTTCATGCTTCAAAGTTACAAAAAATCCGTATCTTTGCAGTCCTATGCCTAAAGCAAAGAGCAGCATACAGATAAAAAACCGCAGGGCCTCTTTCGATTACGAGTTCCTGGAGACCTATACGGCCGGTATCCAGCTGGTGGGGACGGAAATCAAATCCATCCGCGCCGGCAAGGTGTCGCTGCAGGATGCTTATTGCTATTTCGCAGGGAATCAGCTGTTTGTGAGAGGCATGAACATAGCCCAGTACCACTGGGGCAGTTGGGGGCAGCATGAGCCCGCAAGGGACCGCCGCCTTCTTCTCACAAAGCGTGAGCTCCGCCATCTCTTCCAGGCGGACAAGCAGAAAGGTCTCACAATAGTTGCCGTGAAACTGTTTATTGCAGACAATGGCTACGCAAAACTAGTCATAGCACTTGCCAAAGGTAAGCATGAGTGGGACAAGAGGCAGTCAATCAAGGAGAAGGATACCCGCAGGGAACTGGAGAGGAGTGGGTATTAGAGATTCCCGGGACAAGCCCGAGAATGACGTAAAGGGAGCCCGAGAATGACGGGGTTAATCCATTGATTGAGAAGTGTTGACGGAGATCATCATCATTCGGGCGTATTCTTCCGGGTTCAGGGAGGCGAAGAGGTAGTTCACGGGGTCGAGGACTACGGTATCACGCATGACTTCATAGTGTAGATGAGGGGCGGCCACGGAGGTGGAGATACCCACCGTGCCTATTTTCTGGCCACGTTTTACGCTGCGTCCCTGGACGGCATTCACTTCGCCAAGAAGACAATACTTTGTTATGTAGCCGTTGCGGTGATCTATGGTTACGGTATTTCCCAGACCTTTTCGGGACGATGTAACCTTGGCTACCACGCCGTCGGCCGATGCGTACACCGGGGCGCCCTGAGGGGCCACCAGATCCAGGCCGTTGTGCTGGACCTGAACCTTGTATACAGGGTTGTGCCTGAGGCCCGTGGAAGCGCCTGTCTGCACGTAGGAAATGTTCTTCAGGGGCATTGAGAGCGGGGGTACCGCCTCACGTTTTTCGTTAAGGATGCGGAATACCTCCTCGAAATCCCGGTCCACGTTGGAGGCCATTCTCATAAGGCTTCCGGACTTGGTGGCGGCCGATGTAAGATAGAAGCTCTCGGAGAGGGAATCGCTGTCGGCGATGAGCTCCGCAGCGGTGACGGCGTCAATTTTGGGAGGATCGGCCTCGAAGAGGGTGCGGTAGATGGCATCGTCCTTTACCAGGAGGCCGTCGATTACGTCGCCGATGAGCTTTTCCTGCGCCCTCATTTCCTTGTAGCGGGCGGCATACAGGCGGTTCTCCTTCTGAAGCAGCTTCTCCTCCTGGGAAGAGAATACCAGCGCAAACAGCAGATAGAGGACTATAGCCATGGAGAAAGAGGCTATGAGATAGCGCACGGCGCTGCCTGCAAGGGCTTTGAAATCAGGCTTTTTCATTGCTCCGGCCTCCTTACCATTTCAAAATAATCCTTAGGGTCGATAGTAAGGTCCATGTACAGCGCAGGGTTCACGTAATCCTGGCGGTAGAGCACCTCGTAGTGGAGGTGGGGACCCGTGCAGCGTCCGCTTCGGCCGCTCTTGCCTATGCAGTCTCCGCGGGAAAGTACCTGGCCTTCCTCAACGAAGATCTCCGACATGTGCGCATAGCGCGTCTTGTAGCCGAATCCGTGGTCCACTATCACGTGGTTTCCGTAACCCTTTCTCTCATGCGCCACCTTGACCACCACACCGTCTCCCGTGGAGTAGATGGGGTTGCCGGGAGGGCAGGCGAAATCCATGCCGGTATGCCGCTTGGTAAATCCCAAAATGGGGTCTGAACGGTATCCGAAGGGGCTGGAAAGGTGGAAACTGCCCTTCTCCGTGGACATGGGAGGAATAGCCGGAATGTGGGCGGCCATGTCGCCGGCGGTGCGCTGCAGGGAGGTTACATCGTCAAAGGACATGGTCTGGATATACGCGCGCTTCTCCAGGACGTCCAGACGGTTCACCATTCCCTTGAGGGCGGTTCCTTCCAGGTCTGCGTAGCGGCTTTCTCCGCCAAAACCGGAAAGCCTCACCGCCTGGGGGATCTCGTCCATACCGTATACGGAACGATAGATTTTATCGTCCCTGACTTCCAGAAGGTCCAGCATTTCTTCGTAGCGGTCCAGCTGGCCGGCCATGCGGTCCATGCGGGTGCTCCAGTCGGCATTTTTGCGACGCAGGATGGCGGTTTTGGGAAGGTCCCTGTGTAAAACTGTAACGGTTATCCAGAGGTACAGGACGAAGATGACAAGCCCCGTAACGGCCTCTACTGCTATTTTCCACCACGGACGACCGGACTCTTCATGAAGCTCGGCGATGAGTGTTACGGGATTGATTATGTATTTTTCTCCTTTTCCTGCCACAGTTTGCAAATATAAGTATTTTGGGAAAAACACCCAAAATTGCTTATCTTTGTGGGCTATAATTAATATTATATATGACATCGAAAGAAATAAGGCAGAAGTATCTGGACTTCTTCGCTTCCAAGGGACACACCGTGGTCCCTTCCGCCCCCATGGTGATCAAGAACGACCCCACTCTGATGTTCACCAACGCAGGCATGAACCAGTTCAAGGACATTTTCCTTGGCAACGCGGCTCCCAAGTTCCTGCGCGCGGCAGACTCCCAGAAGTGCCTCCGCGTGAGCGGCAAGCACAATGACCTGGAAGCGGTAGGCCATGACGGACGCCATCACACCATGTTCGAAATGCTTGGCAACTGGAGCTTCGGAGACTACTTCAAGACAGAGGCCATAGACTGGGCATGGGAACTCCTCACGGAAGTATACAAAATAGACAAGACAAAGCTGTACGCCACCGTTTTCGAGGGCGCCAAGGAAGACGGCACCACCCTTGACACGGAGGCCCAGAGCGCATGGCTCAAGCACCTCCCGGCAGACCACGTGCTCACCGGAAACAAGCACGACAACTTCTGGGAAATGGGCGACACAGGCCCCTGCGGTCCCTGCAGCGAAATCCATATCGACCTCAGAAGCGACGAAGAAATCGCCAAGGTCCCCGGACGCGAGCTGGTCAATACTGACAACGACGAAGTCATCGAGATCTGGAACCTGGTGTTCATGCAGTTCGAGCGCAAGGCCGACGGTCACCTGGAGCCCCTCCCCGCAAAGAATATAGACACCGGAATGGGCTTCGAGCGCCTGTGCATGATCCTCCAGAACAAGAAGAGCAACTACGAGACAGACGTCTTCTCCGGCCTTATAGGCAAGGTAGAGGAATTCTCCGGCCACAAATATGCGGAAGGCGGCAACGTGGAAGTAGCCATGCGCGTAATCGCAGACCACATCCGTGCAATCGCCTTTTCCATCGCCGACGGCCAGCTGCCTTCCAACGTGAAGGCCGGCTATGTGATCCGCCGAATCCTCCGCCGTGCCGTCCGTTACGGCTACACCTTCCTGGGCTTCACGGAGCCTTTCCTCTGCCGCCTCATCCCCCAGCTGGTTGCCGATATGGGAGAAGCCTATCCGGAACTCCCCGCCCAGCAGAAACTCATTGAGAGCGTGATCCGCGAGGAAGAAAACGCCTTCCTGCGTACACTGGACCGCGGTATCCGCATGCTTGAGGACAACATGGCAAAGAACGCAGCCACCAAGGTAGTCTCCGGCGTAGACGCCTTCGTCCTGTACGACACCTACGGCTTCCCCATCGACCTCACTGAACTCATCGCCGCGGAAAAAGGCTACTCCGTAGACCTGGAAGGCTTCAATGTGGAACTTGGCAAGCAGAAGGAGCGCGCCCGTAACGCCACCGCCAACGAGTTCGGAGACTGGACCGTATTCGAGGAGGCAGATGAAGTGGTCTTTGAAGGCTACGACGTGCTTAAGGTAGAAGGCGCACGCCTCCTGAAGCAGCGCACCGTGAAGCAGAAGAACAAGGAACTCTTCCAGCTTGTCTTCGACCGCACTCCCTTCTACGCAGAGATGGGCGGCCAGGTTGGCGACACCGGCTGCATCGTCAGTGAAAAGGGTGAGAAGATCACCATCCTGAACACCGTCAAGGAGAACAACCTTACCATACATCTGGCAGAACATCTTCCCGCAGAGGGAGGCCTGTTCACCCTTGTGGTTGACGCAGAGCGCCGCCAGAGCATAATGAACAACCACACCGCAACCCACCTCCTCCACCAGGCCCTCCGCGAAACCCTGGGCACCCACGTGGAGCAGAAAGGTTCCTTCGTGGGTCCGGACTACTTCCGCTTCGACTTCTCCCATTTCCAGAAGGTCACGGACGATGAGCTCCGCACCGTAGAGCGCCGCGTAAACCAGCTCATAAGGGCCGATTACCCGCTCTGCGAAAAGCGCGACGCCACCATGGAGGAAGCCCGCGGAATGGGCGCCATGGCCCTGTTCGGAGAAAAGTACGGCGACGTTGTCCGCGTGGTCCGCTTCGGAGACTCCGTGGAGCTCTGCGGCGGCACTCACACCCGCAGCACCGGCACCATCGGCCTGTTCAAGATTAAATCTGAAAGCGCCGTGGCAGCCGGCGTGCGCCGCATTGAGGCCCTCACCGGAGCCGGCGCAGAGGAAGGCGTCGAGACCATGGAAGACCTCCTGAAAGGCCTCAAGGGCCTCTTCAACAACGTTCCGGACCTCACCGGAGCCATAGAGAAAGTCCTTGCAGAGAACGCCGAGGCCAAGAAGCAGCTTGAAGAAGTGGCCAACGAAAAGGCCGCCGCCCTTGCAGCAAAGCTTGAGGCCGCCGCCGTAGAAATGAACGGCATCAAGGTGGTCCGCTTCGACAGCTCCATAGACCCCGCCATCGCCAGGAACGTGGCACTCATGTTGCAGAAGAAGTCCCAGAACTTTGTGCTGGCCGGCGCGTTTGCCTATGCAGACAAGCCCAACCTCCTGCTCATGTACTCCAACGACCTCGTGGCCAAAGGCAAGAACGCCGGCAAGGACATCCGCGACGCCGCCAAGTTCATCCAGGGTGGCGGCGGCGGTCAGCCCGGCCTCGCCACCGCCGGCGGCCGCCTGATCGACGGCCTCCAGCAGGCACTTGACGCATTGATTGAAACAGCTATTAAGTAGCGAAGATATATTGTTGCGGAAAAGAATATGAAGAAACTTGACCAGTTTTTGTTGAAGTCTTTCGTAGGACCGTTCCTCGCGATCCTGGCGATTGTTACGTTCATACTGGTCTTGCAGTTCCTGTGGCTGTACATAGATGAGCTGGTGGGCAAAGGCCTTGAACTGAAGGTTATTCTGGAGTTCCTCATGTGGGGAAGCTGCCAGACCCTGCCGCTGGCCATCCCCCTGGCCACTTTGTTATCGTCCATGATGACTCTGGGGCAGATGGGAGAGCAGTTCGAGCTCACCGCCATCAAGGCATCCGGCATTTCCCTGCTCAGGGTGCTCATCCCCATGATCATCGTGGCCATACTCATCTCCATAGGCGCCTTCTTCATCACGGACCGCCTGGTCCCCTATTCCATCAATCAGATATACACCATGAGGGACGATATCGGCCGCACCAAGTCCGAAATCAAAATCCCTACCGGAACCTTCTACGACGGCATCGAGGGCTATATCCTCCGCGTGGAAGACAGGGACAAGAACACCGGCATGATGTATCAGATCCAGGTGTATGATCATACGGTTGGAAAGGGCAACACCCGCATCACGGTAGCGGACAGCGGCATGATAAAGATGTCCAAGAGCAAGGACTACCTTACCTTCCATCTTTACGACGGCACCAACTACCAGGAAGACAACAAACGCAAATACAGGGACACCACGCTGGCTCTCCAGAGAGTGCATTTCCAGAGACAGGATCTGGTGATTCCGCTGGAAAACTATGCCTTCCATCACTCGGACAGCGCCCGCTACGGCGAACAGGTCCGCTCCATGAGCCTCAAGAACCTGCGCCACGGTCACGACTCCCTGTCCCTGCTGGTAGAAAACGGCGTGGAGAAACGCACCAAGGAGTTCAGCGCCCAGAGCCAGATCAATTACCGGACGCAGCTGGATACGTCGTGGCGGGAAAAGGCATCGTCCCCTATGGCGGCGCCCAAGGAAAAAGGCTGGAAGAACCTTAAGGAGAAGCAGAAAGCTTACGAATACGCTGCCGCCTCCGCCAAGCAGTTCGAGAATCTCCTCAACAGCCAGACCATGGAGGCATACAACTACACCAACCTCATCCGGCGCACGGACGTGGAGATATGGAAGAAGTACGCCACCGCTCTGGCCTGCCTGCTGCTGTTCTTCATTGGCGCCCCAGTGGGAGCCATCCTCAAAAAGGGCGGCCTGGGCACTCCTGCAATAGTTTCGCTGCTGTTCTTCGTGCTGTACTGGGTGGTGGACATCACCGGCGAACGCCTTGGCAGCAACGGTACCGTGACCCCGTTCGTGGGCAAATTCATATCGGCCTTCGTGCTGGCGCCCATAGGAGGATTCCTTACCATCAAGGCGGTGCAGGACAAGAGCATATTCAACATTGACGGACTCAAGATCTGGATAAGGAAAGCCAAGAGTAAACTGGTTCGTATGTTCAGGAAAACAAGAATAGTATATATGGGCACTCCGGAATTCTCCGTAGGCCCTCTGGACGGCCTTCTAAAGGCTGGATACAAAATTGTAGGTGTAGTTACCGCTCCGGATAAGCCTTCCGGGCGTGGTCTCAAGATGAATGAATCGGCAGTGAAAAAGTATGCCGTGGAGAAGGGCATTCCGGTGCTTCAGCCGGAGAAGCTCAAGGATCCGCAGTTCCTCATGGACCTCAGTGCCTGGAAGGCTGATCTGTTCGTGGTAGTAGGCTTCAGGATGCTGCCGGAGGCCGTCTGGAGCATGCCAAAGCTTGGAACCTTCAACCTGCACGCAGCCCTTCTGCCGCAGTACCGCGGCGCCGCCCCCATCAACTGGGCCGTGATAAACGGAGAGAACATTACTGGCGTCACCACCTTCATGATTGACAAGCGGATCGACACCGGCGGTATTATTCTGCGCTCCGAATGTCGCGTAGAGCCCACTGAAACCGCGGGCACCCTTCACGACAAGCTCATGAACCTTGGCACCGCCCTGGTGGTGGAGACCGTGGAAGGCATAATCCAGCACAACGTAGAGCTCCGCGTCCAGCGCAGCTTCATCCAGGGTGACGAGCTCCTCAAGCCCGCACCCAAGCTCACACACGAGCTCCAGCACATAGACTGGAACGCCCCCACCCGCACCGTCTACAACCTTGTCCGCGGCCTGTCACCGTTCCCCTGCGCCTTCACCGAACTGGTAGACTCCACAGGTGCCGCAACGCAGCTGAAAATCTATTTCGGCGAAGCCCGATATGACCTCCACGCCGCTCCCGGCACCATCCTCAGCGACGGCAAGTCCTACTTCGCCATTGCAACCCAGGACGGCGCCCTGGCCATCACGGACCTCCAGCTGGCCGGCAAGAAGCGCATGGACGTAAAGTCCTTCCTCCTTGGCTTCCGCAACCCGGAATCCTACACCACCACCCCCGGCACCTCCAACACCGAGCTCGCCAAAGCCGTCCCGGTGGAGGACGATTAACCCCGTTCCGGCCCGGCTCCTCCGTTTTAAGCCAACCTGTCCACCAAAACCCCGCATTTCGGTGGACAAACTGGCAAAAAAGCCAACTTGTCCACCAAAAACGCCAAATCGTTGGATGGCTGGGGGAAAATGATTATCTTTGCAGAGTATGAAAGCAAGGTTACGTCATTTTTACGAGATTATCGCCGGAGCGTTATTGTCGCTCATGGGATTTGTGGGCTGCCATGGCGGGACTGATGATTCCTCATTGGAGGATCATTATAAGGAAGCGCGTGCAGAGTATGGTACGCCCAATGCGCATTACATTATTAAAGGAACAGTGGCCGCAGAAGACTCGGGCGAACCGGTTCCCGGCATAAAGATTACTGCAAGGATGGGATATCCCAGCGATGGCCGGACCATTTATGACGAGAAGGAGTTCACCAGCGATGCCGACGGCAAGGCAGAAACGTCCTTCCAGGCGTTCCCCGGCGGCGAGGACAGGATGGAGATTGTCTTCGAGGATATAGACGGGGACAATAACGGCGGGTCTTTCCAAACGGATACCCTGCGTACCGATGCCATCACTGTAGAGCAGACCCAAAAAGGTAACGGCAACTGGTACGATGGCGAGTTCACCATCTCTTTCGAAGCCAAACTCAAGAAACAATGAAACGCATTATCCTGATTGTGGCGCTGATGGCGGTGGCGGTGACTGCTGCGGCGCAGGGCCGTATTGTTACGAAGAGCATCCACAGTGACAAGCTGGATGCAGACCAGAAGTACAATGTGTATCTTCCGGAAGGATACAATCCCGCAAATCACTATCCCGTGATCTATCTCCTTCACGGACTCTCGGATGACTACACTGCCTGGGATAACCTCGGCAGGGTGAGCTGGGTTGCCGATGAACTTATCCGTTCCGGAGAACTACTGCCGGTAGTGATTGTGATGCCCAACGCCGGGAACAAAGACATCCACAACTATCAGAACGGCTACTTCAACATGCCTTCATGGCCCTACGAGGACTTTTTCTTCAAGGAGTTCCTCCCGGCTGTTGAGGGTAAGTTCAACTGCGGCGGCAGCAAGGGCGCCCGTGCCTTGATGGGCCTTTCCATGGGCGGCGGCGGTTCCGTAGTGTACTGCCAGCGCCATCCGGACATGTTCTCCAGCTGCTACGCAATGAGCCCATGGCTGGACAACAAGTGGGACGAGGTAAGCGACGGGGAGCATCGGCAGACAAAATTCACATTTACCCAGCGCGCCGTGCGCATGCACTCTGCGGTAGATTTTTTGGACAATGCCGACGACGCCACCCTGGAACGCCTCCGCACAGTTAAATGGTTCGTGGACTGCGGGGACGATGACTTCATCTTCGACCTCAGTACGGAGTTCTACGCCAAGATGCGCCAGAAGGGTGTGAAAGCGGAATTCAGGGTAAGGGACGGAGTGCACAACTGGGAGTACTGGCACATATCGCTCAGGACCGCCCTGCCGTTTGCCAGCCGGAATTTCAGTCTATGATTACAAGCGCCGCGGAAGGGTGATTGAACCGCAGCGTGACGATAGGTTCCGTAGTCCGGTTCAGGGTAGCCTTCCACCAGGCGTCAAAGACAACATCGTCCGTGGGCCACTGAAGCCCCGTTGAGGATATCCTCAATGTATTATCGGCACTGAAAAGAGATATCCTGCGGCCTTCTCCAAGATGAAGGTCGCAGGTATTCGTTATGGCGAAGGCGGTCCCGAAGTCGCTCACCATGGTTACCTTGCGGTCCCCAAGGTCAAACATTCGGGTGTATTCCATAAGAAGGCCTAAATTGCCTATGGTGTGGTCTTCCCGCAGGCCCGTTGCCCCCAGAATGGTTATTTCCGATACCTCCGGATGCTCCCTTAGCACCCAGCGCATGGCTTTGGTGAGGTCGTTGTAGTCCTGCTCCTCCTCGTGGAACACAATGCCGGAAAACCGTTCCTGAAGGTCCTGGGGCAAGGAATCCATATCCCCCACAATCACCAGGGGACTGGCGTCCGGGTTGTGCTTAAGCCATTTCTCCACCGCCCCATCGCAGCACACCACACCTTCCGCGCTATCCAGCAGATACAGCGGATAAGGTTCCGTGGGGAAAGCCCCGTTGCAAAGAATAACAATGCCTTTCATACCATGCAAAGATAATCATTTTCCCCCAGCCATCCACCGTTTTGGCGTTTTTGGTGGACAAACTGGCAAAAAGGCCTACTTGTCCACCAAAAACGCCAAATCCGTGGACAAAACCCGGGAAACGGGTACTTGTCCACGGAAAACGTCAAAATGGTGGATGGGCGGTTGCCCACGGGGCATTACGGATGCACCAGGGTGCCGACTTTTTCTCCTTTGAGGAGTTTGGTGAGGTTGCCGGGGGTGTTCATGTCAAAGACGATGATGGGCATGTTGCCGTCCTGGCACAGGGCATAGGCGGTCTGGTCCATGACCTTGAGGCGCTTGGAGATGGCTTCCGTGAAGGAGAGTTCATCGTACTTTGTGGCTGTGGGGTCCTTCTCCGGGTCTGCGGTGTACACGCCGTCTACGCGGGTGCCTTTGAGGAGGGCGTCGGCACCTATCTCAAGGGCGCGGAGGGCTGCGCCGGAGTCCGTGGTGAAGAAGGGGTTGCCGGTGCCGCCGGCGATGAGGGCTACGCCGCCTTTTTCAAGGACTTTTACGGCATCGTCTCGCATGTAGTACTTGGCGTGGGGCTCCATGGGGGTTGAGGTAAACACCACTGCGTCAACGCCTTGGGCCTTGATAAACATGGAGAGAGCCAGGGAGTTGATGACGGTTGCAAGCATTCCCATCTTGTCTCCGTCAACGCGGTCGAAACCTTTGCCTACTCCCTGCAGGCCGCGGAAAATATTGCCGCCGCCGTTCACGATGGCTACCTGCAGGCCGGCCTTTGCCGCCGCCGCAA
>CAMJJZ010000005.1 GCA_946406275.1 uncultured Bacteroidales bacterium
TTGAGCGAGCAGGCGCCGTGTTCTTCCCTTGCGCAGGTCAGCGTGGCAACATCAATTACCCGGACGAAGAAACCGCAATAGGTGGTACCGGCCCCGAGAACATTCTTCCTTTCGCGGGTTACTATTGGTCTTCCACCGCTGCAGGTCAGGAAAGTGCTTACAACATGCAATTCGGATATCATAACAGCGAAGTCGTAACAAGATATGCGGATTACTTCTGCCAGGGAGAATCCGTGCGCCTGGTGGCCGACAAGAAATAAATATCGGAATATCAATTATTTTCATTAGCTTTGTGTACGACGAATGTACAAAAAGCCTTTAATACTGTTTCTGGCCGGACTTGTATCCTTAATCGCTGCCGCTGAAGACAAACCTTCCTTCAAGAAGATTGTCTTTGAGCGTTTACCGTCGCTTGAGGCGCCCCGCGGAAATCATCAGACCCACCTCCTGAACGGGGAGGTTACCGTGGTGGGCGGCCATACAACAGGGTACAAGCCGCTGGAGACACTGGAGTATTATAAAGGCGGATCCTGGCACAGCATTCCCACAACGTGGCCGCATGACGGCGGAGCATTTGCGCAGTTGCCTGACGGAAATCTATTTATGGCCGGCGGTCACGCAGAAGCCTTTGGAATAGGCCAGAGCTGGGGAACTGAGATTTACGACCCCGCCACGCACACGTTCTCCCCAATAGGCATAATGAATCGCAAACGCACGCTGGCATCGGCCATGGCCATGCCGGACGGGCGTGTACTCATTGCCGGAAACTGGCGCGGACGTGACGGAATCGAAATATACACGCCAGGAGAAGGATTTGCGTCTGTCAAAGACCTTGAACCAGGGTGGGCATTCCCCAGCATTCTGGTCAGTTCCCGTGAAGATGTCATCCTGCTGGGAATGATGGATCCATATGGCAAAGATACCGGAACCGCCGTTGACAGGCTTCAGGGCCCTCCGCTTGAGGTTCCGCTTCTGGAGCAATGGAGGCCATACTTTGGTCATGGAGTGTCCAGTGACGAGTACAAAATAGCAGACTATACTTATTTGTTATTAGCCTACAGCCGTACTACTGAGAATGTCGCAATCCTGAAGGTGTCCGGAGAAGAGTTTTCCGTCCTGGAACTTGAATCTCCCATCCCGGAAACCGGCCCGTTTGGAGACGGCATCCACTGGAGCGGGGAGCCCCAGGTAGACCGCGCCGCCCGCGTTGCCTGGATTCAGGGCAATGACATACATGGTCGCGTTTATTTTGCCAAAATCGGCTACAATGCAACCTTCGACGGCGGCAAGGCATCGGTCCAGTACTATTATGCAGAGAACGGCTCTGATGTGTTTCCAAAGTCTCGGGCGCTGCTTCTTCCCGGCGGGAAAATGTTCCTTGCCGGCGGCGTGGCCCAGGCCGAAGGCGCGGACGTGGTCACTGACGATAATTTCCATCCTTATGCCGATGTCTACCTCTTCCAGACGGAAGACTCGGAAAAGTCCGGAGTGCCAGTCTGGGCCATTGTGGCCGGGCTTTTGCTGCTGGGCGGAGCCATCGTCCTTATTCTTCTTACGCGAAAGAAGAAACCCACGGCGGAAGATGTAGTTGAGAAGCAGCAGAAGCTGAACGAAAACCTCATGGAGGAAATGTCCCGCCTCATCCAGGAGAAGGAGCTCTTCCTCCGCAAGGACCTCCGCGTTGCAGATATTGCTCAGGAACTGGCTACCAACCAGACCTACGTGAGCCTCCTGGTGAACAACCTCTCCGGAGACAACTTCGCCACCATGATAGGCGGTTACCGCATCCGGTATGCCCAGAAGCTTATGCGTGAGCATCCGGAAATGGTCCATGCAGATGTGGCCGAGGCCTCAGGCTTCGCTTCCCGCACCGCCTTCCTCCGCACCTTCAAGGCCCAGACCGGCCTCACTCCCACTGAATGGAAGGCTCAGGAAGGAATCAAATGATAATCAAAACATTAATCAATATGAAAAAGTACTTTTCAATTCTTGCAGCCATGGTGCTGTTTACATCCTGTGCCGACTTATTTGGCCCGGATGACAATTTCCCTGAGAATTATTATGTTGAATGGAATAACGAATCCTGCAAGGCATACCTCAGTGAACATAACATTTGGCGTCCGGCAGATTCTGCCAGCACCATGACCTGGAATCTGGCCGGTATAACGGAAAAGGGCGAATATGAATGGGTGCAGGGGCCGGAAGTAAAACACGTTGGCAGTTCCTACGAGTTCACAATGCCCGTTACAACAGGCTCCAAGCAAGGGAACGCTTGCCTTACCATTAAACCGGACGTAGACATCGTCACCGATTCCAACAAGAGGTACGATCTTATGTATACGTCTTGGACATCAGTTTTTGACGAAAAAGCGTCCATAGATTCAAAGTTCTATGACATTCCACCCAAAGACGGTCAACCTATGGGCTGGGACTTTGGCGCCGGCTTTACCCCGCAGGGTATTATCTCTCGTGGCGGCGCAGAGTTGTCTAAAGTTTATAACAAGCCCTTACTGCTTCAGTTTAATTTCTCGAATGTTCCCGCCGGCACCATAATCCGCATCAAGGACATTACTATCAGGGAATACCGTTATTGGGGCGAATGGGAATGAAAAAGATACTGACATTCTGCGCCGTGATGCTGGTGGCATTGACTGCCGCGGCGCAGGGAAAATATGAGATCAAGTCCGGCATAGCCAAGACTGTGACCACTGTGGGTGACAGCAAGACGGAAGCCACTCAGTACTGGGACGATTACGGCGCCGTGGAGAGCCTTAAGCAGAGGATGGATATCCCGGGACTGGTAAGTTACGACTACTATACCATCACCAAGGGAGACAAGGCGTGGTTCGTGACTGATACGGACGGGAAGAAGGCCTCAAAAGTGTTCCAGAACCCCACTCCGGACTTGAATTTCCTTAATATCACGCCCGCAGTCGAAGAAAAATACAACATCAAGGACTTCGGGGGCGACACCTTTCTTGGAAAGCCCTGCAAGAAGTACACATACGAGACCACCCAGAACCGAAAGAAAGGCCTTTGGACGGTTTGGGTGTACAAAGGGTTCATCCTCAAGAGCATCTGCGTGCTTGGAAAGCGTGAAAGCATAATCGAGGTAGTGGAGCTTCAGGAAAACGTTCCGGTGCCGCCGGAGGTGTTTGACATACCGTAAAGTAGTAATTAAAGATTCCGGGTCAAGCCCGGAATGACGAAAAAGGAGCCTAGAATGATGCTATGGCTCCTTTTTCTGCGTCATATACCAGCCAGTTGGGCTTGGTGATCCAGTCGCCAAGAAGGAGCAGGCGGCCGGAGGGTTCCACGGGCATGTCAACGCGGGCGTGGTAGTGGCCGAAGATGAAGAAATCGGCACCACCCTTGAACTTGGCGCACCATTTATACAAAGGCTCGTCCTTGCCGCGGAAGAAGTAGCTGACGTTCTTGGCCAGGCGGGATTTCCTGCTCCAGCCGTTGCCAAGGGAGAAGGCGATGCGGGGATGGAGCGTGGAGAAACACTTCTGCAGGAACCTGTTGTGGAAAGCCCATTTCATGAGCTTGTAGCCGTAGTCCCCGGGGCCAAGGCCGTCTCCGTGGCCAAGGCAGAAGCGTTTGCCGCCGATGGTTGTCACGTACGGCTGCTCCAGGACGGTCATTCCAAGCTCGCGGAAATAGCTGTAAGCCCAGATGTCGTGATTGCCGGTAAAGAAATATACCTTCACGCCGGCGTCCATGAGGTCCATGAGCGCAGCAAAAACCTTCACATAGCCCTTGGGCACCACATCCTTGTACTCATACCAGAAATCCCAGATGTCTCCAAGAAGGTACAATGCCTCCGTTTCCTCTGCAGGAATACTGCGCAGGAACTCCACAAAGCGGGCTTCCCGGCGTGCAGGGTCCTGCACCTGGAGGCCCAGGTGAACGTCGGAAACGAAGTATGTGAGGTGCCTTGGCATTATGCGAAGATGAACAGGGCTACGGCTACTAGCAGGCAGTAGATGGCGAACCAGGAAAGCTTTGCCTTACGGACAATGGCTATCATCACCTTGCAGGCGAAAAGACCGCTCAGGAAGGCGGCCACAAAGCCGGCCACAAGGGCCGCTGCGCCAACTCCGGCGCCAAATGTTTCGGCCCCGGTGAGCATCTTCAGGAGATCCAGTCCCTGCTCTCCCAGGATGGGAATAAGGACCATCAGGAATGAGAACTGAGCCATGGAGCTGCGCTCTACACCGGAGATGAGACCGGTGGCGATGGTGCTGCCGCTGCGGGAAATACCGGGGCACACGGCAAATGCCTGTGCAATACCCACCACAAAGGCCTGCCAGTAGGAAATGCCGTTGCGGTATTGCTTCTCAGAAGCTTTGATCTTAATGCGTTTGCCGATGTTGTCCGACGTCATGAGCAGCGACGCGGTAATAATTAGGCCGATAGCCACAAGCGACAGCGACTCCCCGAACAGGGCATCCACCTGGTCCTTCAGAACAAAGCCCACGAACGCTACAGGGATGCAGGATACCAGGATCTTGCAGATATAGTCCGTCTCGTCGTTATACTTGAACTGGAAGAAGCCCTTGATGAGTTTCCAGATGGCGCTCCAGAACACCACGATGGTTGCTATCACCGTTGCAAAATGCACGGTTACGGTGAAATCCAAAAAGCCCTCTGCATCAACGCCAAGAAGTTCCTTGAATATCATGAGATGCCCGGAAGAAGACACCGGGAGAAATTCCGTAAGGCCCTGGACTATGCCAAGAATAAAAGCCTGCCACCATTCCATATCTTATTCCTCCTTATCTTTGAAACGGCCCATGATGGCAATGATGATTACTGCGATTCCGGCCACGATTACGATGGGGGCCGCAACCAGACGGCGCGCGTCGAACATGGCGTAGTTGAACACCTGGGGATCGGAGGATCCGCCGCCGCTAAGGAGAAGGAATCCGGCGGCCATCACAATGAGGCCGGCCAGCATGAGCTTTATGCTTTTGGCCCCGAGGGCCATCTTTTCTGAATTCTTTGCCATCAGTATGAATAAATGAGGTCGCGGTTGTACGCAACCAGACGGTTAACCATAAAGTAAGTGCTTATGCAGCAGATGAATACGCCGGAAACCAGCATGATTCCCATCACCTCCAGCAAGGACTCCAGCGTGAAGATAGAGAATAGCTGCGAGAACTCTCCCTTGAGGAAGAACAGCCCGCCCAGCAGGAGCAGTATGGCAATGAGCGCAGCGAAAAGCCCCTGAAGTGCCGCCCTTCCCACGAAAGGAGCGCGGATAAAGGCCCGCGTAGCACCCACCAGCTGCATTGTATGGATGGAGAAACGGCGGGAGAAAAGGTCCAGCCTCACGGTGTTTGCCATAAGGACGAACGATATGAACAGCAGCACTGCCACCAGCACCGCCAGCCCCATGGTAATCTTTCCAAGGTTCTGGTTCAGGGCATCCACCAGGGAGGTCTGGTAGACCACCTCGTCCACCAGCGGGGAATCGGCCAGAAGGTCCTTGATCACGGCCAGGCTGTCTGCCGATACATACGCCGCCTCCAGGCTCACCTCAACGGAAACCGGTACCGGAGCGGTCTCAAACACGTCCAGGAAATCCCGGCCCAGCATCTGGGACATCTCTTCCATGCCCTCGTCCCTGGTCACAAGACGGGTGGCGCGTACGCCAGGAATGGCCTCGATTCCTTTTTCATAGGCCGATGCCTCTTCCTCCTCCACGAAGTCCTTCATGAGCACCTCAACCTGGAGGTTCTCCTTGAAGTAATCGCTTACGGCTTTGGCGTTTACAAGCAGCATGGAGCCGATTCCCACCAGGAGGAGAACCAGCGAGAGGCTTATCACCGTAGATATCCAGGAACTTGCCAGACGGCGCTTTGTAACCGAGTTATTGCTAGAGGGCATAACACACCTAATTTCGGCCCAAAGTTAGTACAATGGGCGAAAAAGTCAAAAAAAATTCGTAAATTTGTAAGCTAAATGTTTTTTACAATGGAAGATTCGGCAAAGAAGATTCTTTTCGTCAACTCGGCGATGTCCCCTTACCTCCCGGATACGGACATCGCCACAATATGCCGCCAGCTCCCCCAGGGCATTCAGGAACGCAAGCGCGAAATCCGCGCCTTCATGCCCCGCTACGGCTGCATCAACGAAAGGAAGAACCAACTCCACGAGGTCATCCGCCTGTCGGGAATGAACATCATCATTTCGGATGTGGACCGCCCCCTCGTGATCAAGGTCGCATCCATTTCATCGGCCCGCATACAGGTTTATTTCATAGATAACGAGGACTATTTCCGCCGCAAACAGATCTACCGTGACGACGACGGCACCTTCTTCAAGGACAACGGGGAAAGGGCCATCTTCTTCGCCCGCGGCGTCCTGGAGACGGTCAAGAAGCTCCGCTGGGCACCTGACGTCATCCACTGCTCCGGCTGGATTACATCGGTCCTCCCCCTCTACCTCAAAAAAGCGTACAAGGACGACCCCATCTTCGCCGCTTCCAAAGTGGTCCTGTCCCTCTTTGACGACGTCCCCACGGAAGACCTCGCCCCCGGATTCCAGGATACCATCCTCTACGGCGGCATAAAAAGCCGCGATCTTCCGGAAACGGAAGCCGTGAACGGCACGTTCCTTGCAAAACTAGCGGCGCAGTACTCGGACGGCATCATCCTGGGCAGCGGCGGCGTAAAGCCGGAACTCGTTTCCTGGTGCAAGGGCCTGGGAGTACCCATGCTGGACTATGACCCCGCCGCAATTGCAGACGGCAGTTACATGGACAGCTACAACGCTTTTTACGATCAGATTCTGAAATGAGAAAACTCATCCTCGCATGCGCGGCCGCAGCCCTTGCCGCCTCCGCATGCATAAAAGTGGACAACAGCCTTGGAAGCAGCCTCGTAGACAAAGGCCTCCTCTATGATACATATACCGTAGAGTTCCCTCTCACGGACATAATGATGAAGCGCTCGTCGGACCTCTCCGGTTATTCCTCCACCCGCGTGGTCGTAGGCGCCATCAGGGACGATATCTTCGGCCTCTCCACCCGCGAAAGCGCCTTTACCCTGGTCCCGGCCATGGATACCCTGGACCTTGGCACCAACCCCAAGGCGGAAAGCTTCAGTATTTACTTCGCGGCAGACAGCGTCTCCTGTGCCGATGACTCCCAGGCCCGCATCCTCCAGAACTTCTACGTGAGCAAGCTCTCCGCAGCCCTGGATCCCACCAAGACCGCATCCAACACGGAAATAGCTCACTCAGAAGAGCTTATTACCGACGGCCTTCCCGTATACAACGGCAGCGGTCCCCTCCGCTTCTCTTTTACCAAGGCTTTTGCCCAGGAGTATCTGGACGCGATTTATTCAATGGCCCCGGACGGAGTAATGGTTAACCGTGAATGGGACGATGACCAGATAGAAGCCCGCTACAAGGAGTACACCTCCAAACTTCCCGGTATCCACATCAAGACCAACGAGCCCTCCGGCAACGGCGGCCGCATAAACCTCTTCGGCCTCTCCTGCCTGGAAGTTGGATCGGACAATAATTTATACGTCAACAACAACCTCGCCGTCCTGTATTTCAAGAACGATGAGGTTGCAGGCAAGGACACCACCCTGGCCATAGTCTTCGTCCCCGGAGAAATGAGCCTCCTGGACGAGAATACTTCCATGAACTCCGGCACCAGGTTCTACCAGTTCGCATTCAACCGCACCACCCACTCCTTCCCGGAAGGCGCTCCCGGAGCCAATCTCTACGTGGAGGGCGGCAGCGGCGTGAAGCCGGTGATATCGGCAAAAGAGCTGTACAACAAGTCCAAAGCGGCCATTGAAGAGAAAGGCGGCAACATCAAGGACGCCATCGTCACCAAAGCCACCATCGTCCTTCCCTTCGACATGCCGGCGGATTACCGGGACATGAAGTACTTCCCCAAGATCCTTAGCCCCACCATCCGTCGTACCGTGAAGGATGACGATGGCAACGAGACCGTCCAGTTCGCCGGCCTCACGGACGCATCGGTATCCACGGAGAACCAGGGAGACATAGACCGCTCCAACCTGGTCTATAGCCCGGACATCAGCTACCACGTGCAGGAAATCCTCAAGAGAGATGATCTCGATACCGCCGACGACGCGGACATCTGGTTCCTCACCATCTTCACCGAGCAGATTGCCCAGGCACAGGACAGCGAGCAGAACGCCTACCTGCAGCAGATGATGTACGCCGCATACTATAACAGCCTGTATGGCGGTTACGGTTACGGTGGATACGGCGGTTATGGCGGCTACGGCAGCTATGGTTACGGCAACAGCTACAGCAATTACTATACGTACGCCATGCTGGCCCAGATGATGGCCGCCGCCAACCAGACCCAGTACACCACCAACACGGAGCTGGACAAAGACCGCTACTACCGCGGCATCCTCTGCGGCCCGGACGCCACCCGCAAGCCCTTCTTCCGCATCACCTTCTCGGTGAGCAAGGAATAACACCCCCGGTCCCAATGACCGTTCGCGAAAAAATAGCGCTGTTTCCGCATTCCCCTGGCGTGTACAGGTATTACGACGCCGAGGGAAAGGTGATTTATGTGGGTAAGGCAAAGGACCTGCACAAGAGGGTGGCACAGTATTTTGTGCCGCCGGAGAGGCTGAACACCAAGACCCGAATCCTGGTTTCCAAGATTGCCGATGCGCAGTTTTCCGTGGTGGACTCCGAGGCCGATGCGCTGCTGCTGGAAAACAACCTCATAAAGCAGTACAAACCCAAGTACAACATTCTCCTCAAGGATTCAAAGACCTATCCCTGGATATGCGTAACGGGAGAGGATTTCCCGCGTGTTTTCATCACAAGAAGGATAGAGAAAGGCAAGGGAAACCGCTATTTCGGCCCCTATTCCAGCGTAATGCACGCGAGGAACCTTGTGGATTTCTTCGGGGAGATGTACGCCCTCAGGACCTGCACGCTGAAAATAACCTCAGAAGCTATCCTGCGCGGGAAATTCCGTCCCTGCCTCAACTTCCATATTGGCAAATGCAAGGCTCCATGCGTGGGCAAGATATCAAGGGAAGAGTACGACGGATACATTGACGAGATTGTCCGCATACTTAGCGGCCGTGGAAGCGAAGTCATCAAGCATTACAAGGCTCTGATGTCCGAAGCAGCAGACCGTCTGGACTTTGAGCAGGCGCAGGTGTACAAGGAGAAGCTGGCATCTCTGGAGAAGCACTACGCCAAGAGCATTATCACTCAGGCGCGGGATACGGACGCTGATGTATTCTCAATGGTCTTTGACCTCAACGAGGCATTCGGTAACTTCCTGCGCATACGCAGCGGAGCAATAGTCCAGTCCCTGAATCTTGGCTTCAAAAGCCAGATTGAGGAAACCCGAGAGGCTATGCTGGCAACGTTCATAGGAGAGATTGAGGATAAGTTCGGGGAACTTTCAAAGGAAGTGATAGTGCCGTTCCTGCCGGATGTGGAGATTCCCGGAGTGGAATTCAAAATCCCGCAGAAGGGAGACAAGTTATCCCTGCTGGAACTGAGCGCCAAGAACGCCAAGGAGTTCCACTTCAATTCCCTCAAACAGCGGGAACATACGGACCCGGACCAGTACCGCATGAGCGTGATGGAAGATCTCCGCAAGGCCCTTGGCATGACGGAACTTCCCCGCCATATGGAGTGCTTCGACAACTCCAACATCCAGGGCACAAATCCCGTTGCCAGCTGCGTGGTTTTCCGCAACGCAGAGCCTTGTAAGGCCGATTATAGGCGCTTTAAGATAAAGACAGTGATAGGCGCAAACGACTATGCGTCAATGAAAGAGGTTGTGAACCGCCGCTACTCCCGCATGCTTGCGGAGAATCCGGACGATTTGCCTCAGCTGATTGTGATAGACGGCGGCAAGGGCCAGCTGGATTTTGCCCACCAGGCTCTGGCAGAGCTTGGAATCCTGGACAAGGTTACCATAATCGGCCTTGCCAAGAGACTTGAGGAAGTCATACGTGTCGGAGACCCCTATCCGCTATTCATAGACCGCAACTCCCAGGCGCTGAAGGTTCTTCAGCAGATTCGTGATGAGGCTCACCGCTTTGGCATTACCTTCCACAGGAACCTTAGGTCAAAAGCGGCCATACAGAGTGCCCTGCGCGAGATTAAGGGCGTAGGAGAAAAGACGGAGCAGCGGCTCATCCTGCATTATGGTAGCGTTGCCCGAATAGCCGCCGCCCCGCTGGAAGAACTATCCTCGCTTGTTGGAGCAGATCTGGCGGTGAAGATACACGATTACCTGAACGCATAAAAAAATAAGGTGGCTCCGGAGAGTCACCTTATTTCTTATGCTTTACTTATTTTAGGCAAGCTTTTCAGCTACCTTTGCAATGGCGTCACCAACGGTGGCGATGCCAGAGGTTTCCTCATCGGGAATCTTGATACCGAACACGCGCTCGAATTCCATAAGAAGCTCTACGGTGTCCAGGGAATCTGCACCGAGGTCATTGGTAAAGCTTGCAGTTTCAGTTACTGCGCTTTCCTCGACGCCAAGCTTGTCAACGATGATATCCTTGACCTGCTTTACGATTTCTTCCTTTGTCATACTCTTTAGGTTTTAAGTTTATATTACGTTTTACTAATTTTCGTACTAACGATTTAACGCGCAAAGTTATATAAAAAATCTTAATTATCCAAAATCCGGTCCTCGCGGCTCAGATTCAGCCATATGCGTAATCCGTTGATTGAATTGATGAGATAGAACACATACTTCACAATGTACACGGGGGCAAAAGACTTGTCTGAAGTGGCCCAGAGGCATATGGAGAAGATATTCACGGCTATCCAGAATATCCATTGCTCCATGTAGGCCGTGGACATGAGAAGCTGCCCTATTATGTTGCAGACAAGCGGAATCACGTCCAGGATAACTGCTACCCTTAGGAAGCCTTCTGCAGCGGAGCGGTCGAAGCGCAGTATTATTATATATAGGATAACGCTTGCCGCCACGGTTATGCCAAACCAGCCCCAGCGCATGCCTGGAGAAAGCCTTCTTGCCTTAACCTGTGTGGTTGCCTTGGCACCGCGTTTCTTCCATTGGATGAATCCCACAAACTGCATGGGAACAAAGTAGGCAAAGTGCAAAAGGGCGTTTCCAAGGCCTGAGCCGCCATCCCGCCAGTTTATCCAGCAGGACAAGCCGTAGATGGCTACATCCAGGAAGCCAAACAGGAAAGTGATAATCCATCCGTTTGCGGAGCATACCGTTGCCAGCACTCCCATAAGCGACCCAAACGCCGTGAGAAGAAGCCACATGTGCTCCCCGCTTCCGGCATTGGACAGCTTGATGCCTGTAACAATACACGTCACCACGGTCATCCCAATCAGGATGAACGCGCTGAACCATTTGTTGAATTTCTTTTCGTTCATTATTCGGCCAGGGCCTCGGCAATGGCTTCACCGATGGCGTCGCCGCGAAGGTTGCGCTTGAGGATGGTGCCGTCGGGGCCGAAGAGGATGATGTGGGGGATGCCGGTGATGCCGTAGAGTTCAGTGGGGACACGCTGGGCATTCATGATCTGATTCCAGACGATGTTCTCTTCCTGGGCGGCCTTAATGGTGTCTTCAAGCTTGTCCCAGACTGCTACACTGAGCATGTCGAACTTGTCTCCGTGGTACTTTTCGTACACGGCGCGGAGGTTGGGCATTTCCCTGCGGCAGGGACCGCACCAGGAGGCCCAGAAGTCTACCAGCACGTATTTTCCTTTGCCGATGAAGTCGGAGAACTTAACTCCGTCCACCTCGAAGTCAGTGAACATCATGCCCTCCGCGGTCTTGGCGGAAGCGTCGATGGCGTTCCTAAGGGTTACTACGCGGGGATTCTCTCGAATGTTGTCTGCCAGACCGTCGATGAGCTCAAGCATCTTCTCATCGTCCTCAAGGTCGATGTTGACGATGGACATGAGGCCAAGGATGTTGTCCGGATTGGCCTTGATGGTCTTGATGAGGTAATTGTTGTATTCCTCTTCAGCTTTGTCGTAGATTTCTTCCTTATCTTCGTCGGAGAGGCCTTCTGCGGCCATCTTGGCGCGGAAATCGGTCATGAACTTGTCGTTCCATTCCTGATATGCCACCAGGCGGGAGTGCACGCCCTTCTTGGAGGACGATGTGGCCACGCCGTCCTCGAAGTTGATGTCTATCTTGGAACCGTCGGCAACGAACTGGACCTGGCGGCCGTCGGCCACAGCATATGCCACAGCGGCAACGTCCGTGGGAACGTCGATGGAGAATTTTCCATCAACAAGGTCGATGGTCTTGTCAAGCTCTCCGGCCACAATCTGGACCTGGGTTTCGGGGGAACCGGCCGGGAAGGAACCGCTCACCTTGGTGATTTCGCTGGTTCCGCAGGATACTGCAGCAATTGCAACCGCTGCAAGAAGGATAGTCTTTTTCATATTGATTGTTTTAATATGCAAAGATAGTGTTTTTTACAAATCCAAGTTTGTCACAAGGCCAACATAAACGGGCGATTTCATGTCCAAGGTATCAAATAGGTCTGAACCACCGTTGTAAGCAACTCTGAGACCGATCTTTATAGTATTGGAGAACATGAAAAGCTTCTCGAAACGGAATACCATATCCGCTCCTACGCTGTAAAGATTCTCCATCTTGCCGGTGTCATACAGTGAGAGTTCGGCAAAAGGATTGACCTCAATACTGCTTATATAGATATAAGGACTCAGAGCCCTGTCTATGTGGAGCAGGGGAAATACGTAATCTGCGCTGAACAGAGAGGACACGGGAGAGAACAGGAGCATTGTGGCGCCGGCGCCGGTCTTTTCAAAGCCCCTTGGCGCCATGTCTTCAAAACCAAGGCCCCATACATCTACGGGTAGCAAATAGTTGGAGTAGAATCCCGACGGATACCAGGTCCGGTACATCTGAGTCCTGGTTTGCGCTGCAGCCGACAGTTTGAGGCCGTGAGTAGACATCAGGCCGGGCAGGTAGGTATAGACATTGGCGTAAATGCCAGAACCAATCCCCATGTCAAATGTGGACATGACGTACCGCAATTCACCGCCTATACCCAGGCGGGGCACAATCTGGGACGGTCCCATGGAGCGCCTGGTATCGGCCATCACGCGTGCCACCACAGACATGTGGGCGTAATAATCCCTCCCGGTTTTTCCGGAAGCCGACGCTGCCATTTCATTCTCCCCCTTCTTGTCATAGAATGCAAAGCTTTCGCCAAGCATGTCGTTGGTGAATTTGGCGGTGATGCTGGGCTCCAGGCTTGTCTCATGCCCTCCTGAAGAGAAGTTCAGGGGAACCGATACGCCAATGGCGCCACCCATAAAGATGCCTTCTGCAGGTACTACGGCCAGGAATGTGGAATCATTGGCCGGTACCATGGCTCTGGATATCATGGCTCTCTGGCGGTCTCCTATGTCAAAGGCCAGATCAAATACGGGATACATACCCGTATACTTGAGATTTGCATGGAAACCGGAGACGATCTTTGTATTGTCAAACGGGTTCTCGTGTATAGAGACGCCAAGTGAGCCCGAAGCCGTACCGGTAAGATTCTGGAAGAAGGCCATGGCACCAAGCGACATGCTCTGGTACGTGTATTCGCTCTGGGGTGAAGAGAAGTCGCTCAGGCTAATGTACATGGGCGCCCAGGAGTGGATATGGAAGAAGTTGGCCGCCTTGGAGTACTTGGATTTTACCGGTTCCACAGGTTCTTCCATCACCTGGGAGAACTCCTTCTCCTGTTCCGACAGGCAGTCAGCAATAGGGTACGATGCGTACTCGGAAAGGAAGGCCTTACGGGAAATAGGGCTGTCTACAGTTGCAAGGTGGCTGCCGGAGGGATCAAGGGCGCTGAAGCAGAGGACATCGTCCTTGAAGAAGGGCGAGGATACGCCGTGATGGGTGTTGGTGAGCTGGGTGAGGTTCTCCGTGGTGTAGGAGTAGATTTCGTTGGTGCCGGTGCGGTCACAGGTGAAATACAGTGTGCCGGAGTAAGAGATAAGGTTCTTGATCTTCACGGGCACCGCCGCTTCCAGTGTCCTGATTCCGGAGAAGTCCGTGAGGTAAAGGCCCATGCCGTCGTCCGATATTCCGGTGAAGGCTACGTTGTCTCCCAGGAAAGCCAGTTCAGTCACCTGAAGGCCGTCAGGGACGGTTATGCAGCGGACTTCGTCACCGCTGGTGATGCCAAGTTCCACTATCCGGCTGCCGCCGTTTACGGGGTATTCCGCCGCAACCAGCCTTGTTCCGTCGTCGGAAACGGCTGGGCTCACGTAGCGCCACTGGGTTGTGAGGTCTTCAATGTTTTTTCCGCCGGCTTCAATATACCTTATGCGGGAAGTCTGGACCATGTCCCAGCGGCGGTCAGGGACGGATTCCGACCAGTAAATGCAGTTTGTGTAAGGGGAATAGACCAGCTTGCTGTCCGCACTCATGGGACGGATGGTCTTAACGGTTCCGTCCGGGAGCAGCTCCACAAGCTCTTGAGGCTTGTCCATTGCGGCACGCAGCGCGAAAACGCGGCCGTCTTTCGTTTGGACGGCGCCCCTGAAATTGGTGAAAAACCTGGTCTTGGGGGTCAGGGTCACTATTTCCTGGAAAGGTGCCCGGAGGGAATCGTCCTGAGCCCAGATGTCCTTGAAGGTTGCGGCGATGTCGTTCCAAGTGCCCTTGATCCGCTTGCCGGAATACTTCTTCATGCTTTTCTGGACGGCGTTGAAGGCAAAGGGAGAACCAAGGTTCCACAGGTAGTCGCTCATGAACATGGTGGCGTCGTAGTTGTACCTCATGCCGGCCACGGTCATATAGCCAATCTTGTAATAATCAGGCGTATACCATCTCTGCGAACCATAGCGCCAGCGGTACCAGTCGCGCATGTCCCCTTCTGCGAAGGACATCCTGATATATGAAAGGAAATCTGCGGTACGGCCGCGGCCAGAACTTGTGAGCGCGGTCTCTGCAACCACGGCGTCACCTTCGAACAGCGCGGCATTCTCATACAAGGTGCCGGCCAGGGTAAGACCAATCTCTCCGAAAGGCCAGTAGTAATACTTCTTGAAACTAGCCCTTGTGAACTGATTCTGAGCAACGTGACGATTCTCGTGGATAGAAAGGATTTTTTCCCACGGAACCGGCGGAAGTGATCCATACGCGTCCGGGAAGGTGAAGATGTCCATCCTTCTCGGTGCCCACACCACGGCTCCGTTAGAAATAGCGGCGTCTGCATGCAGGATTACCGGCATTGGTGTTTTGTAGAACTGGTTGGGATACAACCCCAGGGAATGCCCCACCAGCGGCCGGTAGTGCTCCAGATAGGTAGAGTAAACCAGGCCCAGAGAATCCAGGCCAACAGGATAGATAACCTTATAGTTTGGAGAAACCAGCTTCTCCCAATTGGTGGTACCTTTCTCACTTCCCAGCGAAGCAAACTGAGCGCGGCTCTCAAAGCAAATCATTGAGAGCACCGCCAATACCGCAATAAATCTTTTCATGCTATAAAGTTAGCAATAATCTGTAAAAAAACGAGGGTGTCCGAACTGGTCACCCTCGTCTGCGTTTCCCCTTTTGGGGATAGTCTTAGCGACGTTCGCCACGGCCTTCGCCCCTGCGGCCACCACGGCGGCCACCGCGGTCTCCACCGCGACGGTCATCCCTGCGACCTGCACCGGGTGCTGCAGCGTTTGCTGCGTAACCGGCGTTAGGGCTGAGGTCCTGCTTGCCGTACTTCTCACCGTTGCAGATCCAGACCTTGATACCCATGGTACCCATCTGGGTGTGTGCAACTGCAAGTGCGTAGTCGATGTCTGCGCGGAAGGTGTGCAGCGGAGTGCGGCCTTCCTTGAACATCTCGGAGCGGGCGATTTCAGCGCCGCCTACACGGCCGCTGATCTGTACCTTAATACCCTCGGCACCAACGCGCATTGCGGTGGCGATGGCCATCTTGATGGCGCGGCGATAGCTCACGCGGCCTTCGATCTGGTGGGCGATGGAATCGGCCACGATGGTGGCGTCAACCTCGGGGCGCTTCACCTCGAAGATGTTGATCTGGACATCCTTCTTGGTGACCTTCTTCAGCTCTTCCTTGAGCTTGTCGACCTCCTGGCCGCCCTTGCCGATGATGACACCCGGACGGGCAGCGTGGATGGTGACGGTGATGAGCTTCAGGGTGCGCTCGATGATGATGCGGGAGAGGCTGGCCTTCGCGAGGCGGCTTCCCAGGTACTTGCGGATCTCATAATCCTCGGCGATCTTCTCGGCGTAGTTGCCGCCGACCCAGTTGGAGTCCCAACCACGGGTGATACCGATACGGTTGCTGATAGGATTGGTTTTCTGTCCCATAGTTTATTCCTCCACTGCTTTTTTGACGTCCAGGATGATGGTGACGTGGTTGGAACGCTTGCGGATGCGACCGGCACGGCCCTGCGGGCACGGACGGATGCGCTTCAGGGTGCGACCCTCGTCAACCATGATGGTCTTTACGATAACGTTACCGGATTCCAGCTCCTTGCTCTGCTCCGGGTTTTTGGCTTCCCAGTTGGCAATAGCGCTCTTGAGGAGCTTTTCCAGACGCACGGAAGCTTCCCGCTTGGAGTAGTGGAGAAGATCCAGGGCGTGATTGACTTCCTGTCCGCGGACGGTGTCGGCCACCAGGCGCATCTTCTGCGGGGAGGTAGGAACGTCGTTAAGTTTAGCGATAGCGGTCTGCTTCTTGGTCTCTTTCAGGCGCTCGGCCATCAGTCTTTTTCTCTTTCCCATAATGTCAATCCTTTAAACATTACTTCTTATTGTTGCCTGCGTGGCCGCGGAAAGTGCGGGTGGGAGCGAACTCGCCCAGCTTGTGACCGACCATGTTCTCAGTGACATAAACGGGGATAAACTTGTTTCCGTTATGGACTGCGATTGTGTGGCCCACAAAGTCAGGGGAGATCATGCTGGCACGGGACCAAGTCTTGACAACCTCTTTCTTTTTGCTGCCGTCATTCATAGCGAGAATGCGATTCTCCAGTGCTTCCTGAATGTACGGTCCTTTTTTAAGTGAACGACTCATAATCTGTTAGTTTATTCCGTTATTTCTTACGTCTTTCAATGATGAACTTGTTGGACACGGCCTTCGGGTTGCGGGTCTTGTAGCCCTTTGCAGGCAGACCCTTACGGGAACGCGGATGTCCACCGGAAGCACGACCTTCACCACCGCCCATAGGGTGATCGTGGGGGTTCATGACAACACCACGGTTGTGAGGGCGGCGACCCAGGTGACGGGTGCGGCCGGCCTTGCCGTAGCTTTCCAGATTATGGTCCGGATTGGAAACGGTACCGACGGTAGCGCGGCATGCAACGGGAACCATGCGGGTCTCACCGGAAGGGAGACGAAGGATGGCGTAGTTGCCTTCGCGGGCTGCGAGCTGTGCATAGGTGCCGGCGGAACGGGCCATGACGGCGCCCTGTCCGGGACGGAGCTCGATAGCGTGTACCAGAGTACCTACAGGGATGTTGGCCAGAGGCAGGCAGTTGCCGAGGTCCGGGGAGGCGGTTGCGCCGCTTTCCACTACCTGGCCCACCTGGAGGCCGTTGGGAGCGAGGATGTAGCTCTTCATGCCGTCCTCATACTGAATGAGAGCGATGCGTGCGCTACGGTTGGGATCGTACTCAATGGTGAGAACGGTGGCCTTGAACTCGTCGCGGTTGCGGACGAAGTCTACAAGACGGTACATTCTCTTGTGTCCGCCGCCACGGTAACGAACGGTCATCTGACCGGTGTTGTTACGTCCGCCGGAGGACTTGAGGGGTTCCAGGAGGGGCTTGTAAGGCTTCTTTGCGGTAATTTCCTCAAAGGAGCTGATGGCCTTGTTGCGCTGTCCGGGGGTAACCGGTTTGTATTTCTTGATTGCCATATTAAGTTCCTCCTTTACTAGATGTTAGCGTAGAAATCGATCTTGTCTTCACCTGCAAGAGTGACGTATGCCTTCTTGAAGTGGTTGGTGCGACCGCGAAGCAGGCCGGCCTTGGTGTAGCGCTGCTTGCGCTTGCCGTGGTAGTTGAGGGTGTTGACCTCAGCAACGGAAACTCCGTAAGTCTGCTCTACGGCAGCCTTGATCTGGAGCTTGTTGGCCTTGCGGTCCACGATGAAACCGTAACGGTTGAGCTTTTCGCCCTCAGCCGTCATTTTCTCGGTTACGATTGGCTTAATTAAGATACCCATTTTCTTTTCTCCTTTACTTTACTCTTGCTGCGAGGATATCCTGGACACCGTCCACGAGCACCAGAGAGTTGGCGTCCATGATGGCGTAGGTATTAATCTCGTCAACGGTGATGACCTTCACATTCTGAAGGTTGCGGGACGACAGGAAAATATTGTCTGAATTCTCCGGGAGAACAACAAGGACCTTGCGGTCACCGGCCTTGATGTTGGCAAGGATAGTGAGGAGTTCCTTGGTCTTGGGAGCATCCATGGTGAAGGGCTCTACAATGGTGATTGCGTTATCGGCGGCCTTGTAAGAGAGGGCGCTGAAACGAGCGAGCTGCTTCACTTTCTTGTTCAGTTTGAAACGATAGTCGCGCGGCTTGGGACCGAACACGTTGCCACCGCCTACGAAGATACCGGCTTTGAGGGAACCGTGACGTGCACCGCCACCGCCCTTCTGCCTGCCGAGCTTCTTGGTGGAATAAGCAACCTCGCTGCGATCCTTGGTGCGTGCAGTGCCCTGACGCTGTGCTGCGAGATACTGAAGAACGTCGAGATAGATGACGTGGTCGTTGGGTTCTACGCCGAAGACTTTTTCGTCCAGAACCACTTTCTTACCGGAAAGAGTTCCGTCAATCTTGTAAACAGATAATTCCATAATTAAGCCTCCAGAATTAAGTAAGAACCCTTGGCTCCGGGAACGGAACCCTTGATGACGATCATGTTGTTTTCTGCGTCTACTTTGAGAACCTCAAGGTTGAAAACCTTAACGCGCTCGTTGCCCATGTGGCCTGCCATGCGCATGCCAGGGAAGACGCGGGACGGCCAAGAGGATGCACCCATGGAACCAGGGTGACGGAGCCTGTTGTGCTGACCGTGGGTCTCTCCACCGACGCCGGCGAAGCCGTGACGCTTCACGACGCCCTGGAAACCCTTACCTTTGGAAGTACCGACAACGTCCACGAACTTCACATCATCAGTGATGACGTCTGCAACGGTGACGATGTCTCCGAGCTTGAGCTCTCCTGCGAAGTCTGCGGGGAATTCCACGAGCTTCTTCTTGGGAGTAGTTCCTGCCTTTTCAAAATGACCCTTCAGGGCCGCGCTGGTGCGTTTCTCTTTCTTTTCGTCATAGGCAAGCTGAACTGCTTCGTAACCATCGGTTTCCACAGTGCGAACCTGCGTGACAACACACGGACCAGCCTCGATGACGGTGCATGGAATATTCTTTCCATCAGCACCGAAGACGGAAATCATTCCGACTTTCTTTCCAATTAAACCAGGCATTGGTTGAATGTTAATTAATTGTTACTTAAATATTTACAACGCATTGTAGGCCACTTGGGCACAATTGCGGACCGCAAAGATACGATTAAAATCTTGATTTTCCAAAAGTTATGAACAGGTTTTTTCACAACCTTATAAATATTTATTATATTTGCATCTGGTTAGCAAATAAATCAACGATATATGAAAACGTCACCCACAAAAAAGAACTGGGTAAGGTATCTCCTTCAGTGGGGAGTCCTGCTCGCCATCATAGTATTTGTAACCGGTCTGGTAAGGACCATATTCCCAAAGATGGAACCGGCCGACCCTGAAGCTTTCTGTCCCCTGGGAGGCCTTGAGGCCCTTGCCACCTACGGCGTACGCGGCTCCCTGCCCTGCAGCATGAGCTCGCTCCAGATTATCCTGGGAATATGCCTGGCCGCCGCCGTGATCCTCTTCAGCAAGCTGTTCTGCGGTTACCTCTGCCCCGTTGGCACCGTGCAGGACCTTCTGATGAAGCTCCGGAAGGCTATCGGCCTAAAGGGAATAAGGATTAAGAACGGAAGCGTGGGGGACAAGATTCTCCGCATCGTAAAATACGCCCTGGTATTCTGGCTGTTCTACATGACGGCCACCGCCAGCGAGCTCTTCTGCAAGAACCTGGACCCGTATTATGCGGTTGCAACCGGCTTCAAGGGGGAAATCACCCTGTGGATGAGCATCGTCACCGTATCCCTGGTGGTACTGGGCAGCTTCCTTGTGGACATGTTCTGGTGCAGGTACCTCTGCCCGCTGGGAGCCATTTCCAACTCCCTCAAGTTCTGGGCATGGATCCTTGGGCTGGGGCTCCTGTGGTGGGTGCTGGGTCTCATCGGCCTTGCAACTCCCTGGTGGGTGCTCCTTGGCGTCCTCTGCCTGGCCGGCTATCTCCTGGAAATTCTCTGCGGCAAGCCCAAGCTGCAACTCCTTCATATTATAAAGGACGATGACCGCTGCTCCGGCTGCGGCCTCTGCAACCGCGAATGCCCCTACGGCATAGACATCGCCGGTGCAAGGGGTAAGGTCACCTGCGTGGACTGCACCCTCTGCGGCCAGTGCGTTGGCGCCTGCAGCAAGGAAGCCCTGGCCGTGGGCGTATGCCAGAAGGCCAAGGGAGGCTTCTGGAAGTATGTTCCCGCCATCATCACCGTGCTTCTGGTGGGCATTGGTATATGGGTCGGCTCCAATGTGGAACTTCCCACCATCAGTGAGGAGTGGAACATGGAGAACGTGGACGCCTCCACGCTCAAGAGCTTCGACATAGAGCCCCTGCGCTCCGTGAAGTGCTTCAGCAGCTCCATGGCCTTCAAGGGCAAGCTGGTGCAGATTCCCGGCACGCACGCCGTAAAGACCTACGTGGGCAAGCACCGCGTTCACATCACATATGACCCCGCCGTAACCACCCCTGAAAAGATCCAGGAAGCCATATTCGTCCCCACCCGCTTCAAGGTGGAGAACCCGGACCTGGAAACTGTGAAGGAAGTGAAGAAGGTCACCATCCACACGGAGTACATGCCCGACAGGATGGACCTCAACAATTTTGGCATGCAGCTGCGCCAGTCGGAAAAGAAGATCTACGGCGTCGAGAGCCAGTTCTCCTGCCCCCTCACCGTCCACGTCTACATGGATCCCGAGGAAGAGGCCGATGCCGCCTGGTTCAAGCAGATAGTTGAGAAGAAGACCCTGGAGATGCCCGTCCACGGAGGCGGCACCAAGGTCACCAAACTTGGCTTCAAGTTCGTGGACATGGTTCCCGGAGAGGAAATGGTCCCCGTGGCCGATTATGTCCACCACATGTTCACTCCCTTCAAGGCGGAGTACAACGGCAAGTACGATGACGGCATCAAGAAGCGCACCCTGGTATACGAGGGCAAGCCCCAGTTCATCTACGAGGTTGCCAATCCCGGCTATGACAAGCCAATCATCACCCGCAACCTTCCTTTCCTGAGCAACCATCTGTCCAAGGAAGAGGGCGTCATCGGCACTTACCTCAACCTGAACGAAGACCTCGTCCCCGCAATCCAGGTCCGTTTTGCCGCCCCCTGCACCGCAGAGCGTATCTGGGAGCTCATGACAATGGAGACATGGACCATCACCTACAAGAACGACGATGTCCGCGAGGAGGGCGCCAAGATTGCCTTCAAGGAGCCCGGCATTGTCAAACCTTATAATAAATAATACCAACTTTTGGGGATTTTCCGGTCCCGGAAAACCGCCTACCTTTGCACCCGCTTAATGCGAAAGTTCGCAGTCATACTACTGATTCTGGCCACAGCCCTGCAGGCTGCCGGCCAGGGCCGTGTGTTCAAGGGCAAGGTGGTTGACAAAAAGACCGGAGAGCCCGTGGAATTTGCCACCGTGCTGGTAAAGGCCACTGAACAGTGGTCTGTGACAGATGAAAAAGGACAGTTCTCCATTGAAGGCATCCGCGTTGCCGGCAGCAAGGTAGAGATTGCCTCGCTGGGCTACGTAACCCTTACCCAGGACGTGAAGTTCTCCGGAGAAACCACTGAAATCACTTTCAAGGTGGACGAGGACAACCTCACCCTTGAGAGCGCCGTGGTCACCGCGCAGGAGAACTCCAACTCCGCCGCAACGTCAAGGACCATAGACAAAACGGCCCTGGAACACGTTCAGATAATGAACATAAGCGACATCTCCAGCCTCCTTCCCGGCGGTGCCAGCGTGAATCCCTCCCTCGTAAGCGACCAGCAGATAAGCCTTCGCTCCGCCAAGGGAGAAAGCGGAAGTTCATCGTTCGGAACGGCCATAGAGGTGGACGGAGTGCGCCTGTCCAACAACGCATCGTTCACCAGCTCGGACCTCAACGGCCGCTCCGGATCCGTCAAGGGTGCGTCCACAAACAACATCGCATCGTCCAATATTGAGTCCGTGGAGGTCATAACCGGCGTACCTTCGGTGGAATACGGAGACATGGGCAGCGGCGTGGTCAAGATTAACACCCGCAAGGGAAAGACCCCGTGGAACGTCACCATGTCCACCAGCCCCAAGACAAAGCAGGTTTCCGTGAGCAAGGGATTCGGCCTTGGAAAGACCCGCAGCGGCTTCAATCTTGGCGTCCTGAACGCAAGCGCGGAGTACACCAACAGCGTTGCGGACCCCATGTCGCCATACACCTCCTATGACCGCAAGCAGCTCTCGCTCACCTACAGCAAGCAGTTCACGGAGGGCGCCCTTGCCAAAACCCCGCTCAGGATATCGGCGGGCGTGACCGGCAACCTTGGCGGCCTTGACGACAGGGAAGACCCGGACAAGATGCTGGATACCTGGCTCATCAAAAAGGACAACAGCCTCCGCGCCAATTTCACATCCAACTGGCTCCTGAGCAAATCCTGGATAACCAATCTGGAACTCAATGCCTCAGTGGTATACGGAAACAAGGAGCAGAGGGAGAACGCCCGTTACCACAATACCACAACGGCAACGGCACTTCACGCCACTCAGCCCGGGTACTACATTTCAAGCGAGTTTGTCCCCGGTGGGGCCAACAATTCGGTCCTCCTGCCAATGGGTTATTACTACAACGTAATGGTCCTGGACGATAAGCCCCTCAATAGCAAGGTCACCCTGAAGGCCAACTGGGTAAAGAACGTGGGCAGGATAGACAACAAGGTGAAGACCGGCGTGGACTGGACCGTTGACAAGAACTACGGCATAGGCGAGTACTCGGAGGACTTTTCCACCGCTCCCTCCTACCGCGAGTGGCGCTTCTGCGACGTCCCGGCCATGCACAACGTGGGCGCGTATCTGGAAGACAACTTCATGCTGATGACCGGTGAAAAGTCTCACGTGAACGTCATCGCCGGACTCCGCTGGGACAACACCCTCATATCGGGAACCGCCTACGGAACCACCTCCAGCGTCTCTCCGCGTTTCAACGCCAAATGGACCATAGGGGACTTCAGCGTAAGGGCCGGATGGGGCCAGGCCGTTAAACTGCCCTCCTTCTCCATACTCTATCCCACGCCTTCCTATTACGATATAGACGCCTTCACCTCAACGGCCGATGCCAACAATACCGTATACCGCGCTTACTATGTGATGCCGCGCAGCATAGAGTACAATCCGGACCTCGTCTGGCAGCGCAATACACAGACGGAAATTGGTCTGGAATGCACCCTGGCGGGGATCCATATCTCCCTGGCCGCCTTCAGCAACACCACCATCGGGGCATATAACAAAGAGACGGAATACGTTGCATTCTCATACATCAAGACTCCTATATCCGCAGTCCAGGGCCTGCCCATTCCTGCAACTGACAGAATATACACCCTGGATCCGGATACCGGAGTGGTCACCGTGAGTGATAAAACGGGAGCGAACGCTCCCATTGAAGCCGCCGGAGTACAGAGGAAGCAGCTCATCCAAAGATACTTTGAAAAGAACGAGTCCAGCCCCATCCGCCGAATGGGCCTGGAGTGGGTCATAGATTTCCCCAGAATCGTCCCCATCAATACCAGCGTACGCGTGGACGGATCCTTCTATAACTACAGGTCTGTCTACACGGACCTTGACGCATACTGCCCTTACACCACCCTCTCCAAAGACGGCTCTCCTTATAAATATATAGGCTGGTACTATGGCGGCAACGGCAATTCCAACGGAAACGAATCCCGGAGCGTAAAGACAAATGTCACCTTCACAACCCACATCCCTCAGGTGAGGATGATCGTATCGCTCAAGGTTGAGGGCAGCCTCCTCAAGTATTCCAGGGCCCTTAGCGAAAGGGCCGACGGAAGCGCCCGCAGCTATGTCCTCTCAGATCCCAAGGACCGCCTCTCCATTACCGACGGTTCCGTATACGACGGGCAGCTGTACACCGTCCTGTGGCCGGATTACTACTCCACCGTGGACGATCCTGACACCCTGATACCCTTCGGACCGGATTATCTCAAGGCAAAGACCGACGATCCGGACTTCTACGCAGACCTTACAAGCCTGGTGGCCGCAAACACCACCTACAACTATACATTCGTACCGGACTATATCTCCCCGTACTTCAGTGCAAATGTGAGCGTGACCAAGGAAATTGGCAATCTTGCCTCCATTTCCTTCTACGCCAACAACTTCTTCAACAACCGCGCCCAGGTCCGCTCTTCCAAGACCGGCAACATGAGCAGCGTAACCTCCTACATTCCAAACTTTTACTACGGACTAACACTTAGACTCAAATTTTAAATCCAAAATCATTTTATTATGAAAAAGTATCTGTTTTTAGCCGTCGCCGGACTGCTCTCATTTGCAGCCTGCGATATCCTCGACGAAGTTATCGACGAGGTGGAAAAGATTCTCCCCAAGGAAGTCACCGTCCAGCTTAAGGCCGACGGCGCAGCCTTCGAGGTAGCCGGTATCGCCATCGACATCGTGGATGCCGCCGGAACCGCCAGCTTCCAGGAAGTTACCGACGACAAGGGTGTTGCAACATTCATCCTCCCCAACGGCAACTACACCGCTTCCGCCACCTACAAGACCTCTCAGGACGGCGTCCGCTATGTTTACAACGGATCCAACTCCGCAATTGCCATTACGGAAGAGTCCGAGAACGTCTTCGAGATTGCTCTTCAGAAGGTAGAGAGCCAGCAGCTCATCCTCAAGGAAGTCTACTCCACCGGCTGCCCCAAAAACGACAGCGGCAACTATTCCAACGATGCCTATCTGGTAATCTACAACAACTCCGACATTGAGGCCGATGCTTCCAACCTTGTCATCGGACTCACCTATCCCGCCAACGCAAACGCCACCAACAAGTATTATGACGAAAGTGGCGCCCTCACTTACGAAACTGCCGGCTGGATTCCCGCTTACAGCGCAATCTGGACATTTGACGCTCCCGTCACCATCCCCGCTTACTCACAGATTGTGATTGCAGTATTCGGCGCCATCGACCACACAGCAACAGTAACCGCATCCGTCAACCTTGACAATTCCGCATATTACTGGATGCAGGCTAACGAGCAGTTCAAGAATGCCAAGTACGTGGCTTCCGAGAACATCCCCGCCACCCAGTACCTGAGCTGCACTCCCCACAACTCCGGAAATGCATGGGTTATCTCCAACAGCTGCCCTGCCGTATTTATCGGCAAGATGGCAAAGACCGAAGTTGAGGCCCTGGTTACCAACAAGGACGGCTTTGACACCACCGCCGGTACAACTGCCGCACTTGCAATGCCCAAATTCCCTGCAGCAAACGTAGTGGATGCCGTAGATATCTGGTCTGCTGCCAACATTGAAAAGAGCAAGGCCCGCTATCCCGCAAGCATAAACACCGGCTATGTCGCTCTCACCAACAACCTTGGCCACACCGTTTACCGTAACGTAGATAAGGAAGCCACCGAGGCCCTTCCCGAGAACGCCGGCAAACTGGTCTATGACTATGCTGGTGGCACTTACGACGAGGCTGCCGGAACCGGCTCCACCGATCCTTCCGGAATTGACGCCGAGGCTTCCATCGCCGCCGGTGCACACATCATTTACTCCGACACCAACGACTCCGGCAAGGACTTCCACGAGAAGGCCGTTCAGTCTCTCAAGAAGTAAATGAAACTCCGGCTCCCGGTAATATTCGCAGCAATCTTCTGCCTCGCGGCCTCCGCCGCGGGGCAGGAAGACCTGCGTGATTACGGCTTTGTAACGGACACCAATCCTTATCTCTTCCTTTCCAACCCTGCCGGCACGGCATTCTGGGACGGCCGCATAGCCATAGCTGAACTTGCCGCATACAAGCAGGAGGGCGGGCTGAAGGACATCGACCAGTCTCCGGACTGCTGGGAAGTTAAGGCCGGAACGGAGTCCTACACCCGTATCAACAAACTGGTTTCCTTCTACGGAAAACTGTCCTGGAGCGACTTCCAGGGCAAGGACATGGGCGGCCCGGTCCTCATGGACCCCGGCTACAACCCAGTCAATTTCTATGAAAGCAGGGATACGGACCTCGGAACCAAAAAGCGGGAGCTGTATTCGCTCAGGGGGCAGATTGGTCTCTCCCCTTGGGAAAAATGGCGTTTTGGCGCCGGAATCGACTATGAGGCCGGGGACCAGATCAAGGTCAAGGATCCCCGTTTCAGCAACATCTGGATGGATCTGGGCGTCTCTGCGGGCCTGTTATTCAGCCCCACCCAGCGGTTCTCCGTGGGATTCAGCGCCCTGTGGCGGAATACCGTAGAATCCGTTAAGGGAGGTATCTACGGAGCCAACGACATCCAGTATTTCATACAGACGGACAAAGGCGGATTCTACGGCACCGTAGCCCAGCTTGGCGGTGACTATAACTATGTTCCGGAAAGCACCGCACGCCCCATGAACAACCAGTGGGCGGGAGGTGCCTTACAGGTGGTCATAGGTGAAAGGTATTCCGGAGAACTCAGTTTTGCCGTCAGGAGCGGCTACTGGGGGAACAAGTCTTCATCTTCCGCCACATTCTTCGAATTTTCCGGCTACAAGGCCGGCTACAAAGGACTTTTACTCATACCGGGAAGCAACAACCTTCACAGGTTTGAATGGCATCTTGGTTATGAGAAACTATCCAACAACGAGAACGTGTTCCAATATGTAACGCCGGAAGGCGGCAGCACCGTTGTCAAATACACCGGAAAGAACCATATCATGGACCGCAAGGTTGCCGATGCCGGAATAGACTGGCGCTGGCACAAAGGCACGGAGAATGGTCGTCCGGTATTTACGCTGGGGGCGGCGGCCGGGTGGAATCACCTCACCCAGAAGACCTCCATCTATCCGTTCTGGCGCAAGCAGGCCATAGACAAGGCCGATGCAAAGCTATTCTGCCAGAAGAACTGGTTCATCACCCGCAACGATCTGATCCTCACCGCAGACCTTGCGGCCTTTGGCCAGACAGGCTACGGAACCAAAAAGGAAGACGGTTCCGAGGCCAACACCACATCCACCACGCTCCGCAGTTTCGACATGTACCTGGACAGGCACTATGAATTCGAGACCGCTCCGCGTGCCGGTTTTGACGCATCCGTGACCGCAACAGTCACTACCCATAAGATAGTCCCATATGTGAAGATGGGATTCACTTCCATGCATCTTCTCTCTGCGCCGGAATTCCTTGACGGCGCCTCCAGGAACACTATTACGCTAACCCTAGGCTGCAATTTCTGACGCCATGAAAAGACTTCTTCCCTTCCTGGCCGCATTGGCCATTGGCATACCGGCATTTGCCCAGCCCATTCCCGCCAGCCCGGACTTCCGTACCGGCAGGCTGGCCAACGGCATGACGTATTACGTCGCCCATAATGAGAATCCCGCCGGCTGCGCTGAGTTCTATATTGCGCACAACGTGGGTGCACTGCAGGAAGAGGACAACCAGAACGGCCTTGCGCACTTCCTGGAGCATATGGCGTTCAACGGCCTCAAGCACTACCCGGGCAACTCCATGCTCAAGTTCCTGGCAAAGGACGGCGTCCGCTTCGGCTACAACGTAAACGCCTTCACAACAAGGCATGAGACCGTTTACAACATCTCCGCCGTTCCCGTGGCACGCGAGTCTTTCGTGGACTCCGTGCTCCTTATCCTTCACGACTGGTCCCACGACATCTCCTGCGAGCCCCAGGCCCTGGACGACGAGCGCGGCGTGATAAGCGAGGAGTACCGCCTCAGGGACGATCCCCGCTCCCGCATGGCCCGCATGCAGAACGACCTAGTTTACAAGGGCGCCAAGCAGTCCCAGCGCAGCGTGATAGGCACTTTGGAAGTAATAAACGGCTTCAAGAGGGAAGAGATACTGGACTTCTACCACAAGTGGTATAGGCCTGACCTTCAGGCGATTATCATTGTGGGAGATTTTGATCCGGACTGGATGGAAGCCAAGGTCCGCAAGACCTTTGCCGATATCCCCATGCCGGAAAACGCTCCCAAAAAAGAACTATATCCGCCCGTACCCCAGGGCGGCCCCGTCTTTGAGGACATGACGGATAACCGCATCCGCTTCAACGTCTTCAAGATCTTCTACAAGCAGCCATATCCCGGCCCGGAAGCCCGCGGCGGTGAAGAGTACATCAAGGACTGGTTCTGCAGAAGCATAGTCTCATCCGTCCTTTCAGAGCGCCTCAAGCAAGCCACAAAGGACGATGACGCACCTACAAAGTCCGCCGTGCTGGTCACCAGCGAGTACGAACCGGACTATTACGTCTCCCTCTTCACAATAACGCCAACCAGCAAGGAGCTGCTTGGAAAGAGCCTTGAGTTCACCTACAGGGAGATTGTGCGGCTCCTCCGCCACGGAATAAGCCCGCGCGAGTTCGAGGTGGCAAAACTCAAAACCGCACAGCGCTTCCATCTTGACAGGGAGCTGAGCCGCGACGACGTGAAGAATGAGCAGATGGTGAACGTAGCCATAGGCCATTTCCTCAAAAACCATCCCCTGGTGCACCCGGTAGAACTTCAGGAAATAGAAAACAAGGTGCTGAATGAGATTACCTATAAAGATATCGTCCCGTATCCCGGAAAGATGTTCCGCGACAGCGAGGTTATCTACTCCACCTGCTACAATCCGGTGGATGAGCCGGGAATCGCCCCCACGGAGGCACAGATAAGGGAAATCGTGGCCGGGGTGGACGCGGAAGATATCGGCCCTGCCTTCCTTGAATACAAGTCCCCGGACATGTCCGTGACGGCGGCGCCGGGCGTTATACGCAAGGTTACGCGCAAGAAGGATTACGAGGCGTGGAAGCTCTCCAACGGCGCCAAGGTATACTATAAGAAGGCAAAGCCGGTGGAAACGAACGACCACCTGGCAATGTTCTGGCACTTCGATACCGGCCGCAAGAGCTATCAGGAGGGCAAAGTGACGGAGTCCCGCATTGCCGCAGGGTATATTTCCCAGAACGTGGGCTTCCGCGGATGCGAGAAGCAGGAATTCCGCAACTTCCCGGAACTGTCCGGATTTAGCGTAGTTGCCAGCAGCCTCAAGGCCGATATAACCGTTATCGCTAACAAAGGCAAGGAGGAGAACGCGTTCAAGACCGTTTTCCTTACCCTTAGCGAACCCTACTTTGGCAAGCAGCTGGAAACTACCAAGGCAAACAGGCTCAAGAGCCTCGGACGTAAGAAGAGCAACCGCAACCTCTTTGACGAGCGCTGCGACCGCGAGGTCTTTGGCAACCACCCCTGGATGCAGGTCATTGACTCAGCGGCTGTGCAGGCCGTGGACATGAAGCTTGTGGATGACGTCTTCAAGCGCAAATACGGAGACCCCGCAAAACTGTCCGTCTTCATCTGCTCGGACATAGACCGAGACCAAATAGAAGATTACGTTTGCCGATACGTTGCCTCGCTCACCGGAGACTATCCGTACAGGATGTCCAAGGTGGCGGAGCCGAAGCCTCTGGTGAAGGGAGAAATGACCATTGCCGAGGAGCATCCGCGTGAGTCCGAACCCCTCACAAGCATCTACTATGCCTTCTACAAGGACATCAAGACCACATCCAGAAACCTGGTGGTGTCCGATTTCCTTGACTATATCCTGAGCGCGCGCTACAACGACCTCATCCGCGAAGAACGCGGCGGCGCATACCACGTTGGCTTCTCCAGCGTAGTCCCGGACGATCCTTCAGAGCCCTGGAAGGGCGTGGTGAGTTTCCAGACCCGTCCGGAAATGGAGGAAATCCTCCTGCAGGACGTAAAGGACGTTATGGACAAGATGTGCGCAGAAGGCCCCACCCCGGTAGAGATGGAAATGGCAGGCCGATACATCCTGAAGCGTCACACAGAGGAAGAGGCCCGCGTTGCCCGCAGCATGGGCATGCAGCTGGACCGCCTGGTGTACACCGCCATGTACGGCCGCGACTTCAATTACGACTACAAGAAGACCATTGAAAGCGTCACGCCTGCCGACGTGCAGAAGATGGCCCGTCAGTTCGCTTCCGGAGACCTCCTGAAAGAAATCTACACAGAGAAATAATATGAAAAAGCTTATTCTCACCCTGGCCCTGTGCCTTGGAGCCGTCACGGTTGCCCAGGCCGATGAAGGAATGTGGCTCATTCAGGCCATAGACAAGGCCCTGGCAAAGAACATGAAGGCCCGCGGCCTCAAACTGGGCGCGCGCGAGATATATAATGAGGAAGCAGGTGGCCTTTCCGACGCCATAGTTTCCCTTGGTTTCTACTGCTCCGGCAGCATGATTTCCGAGGATGGCCTTCTCATTACCAACCACCACTGCGCCTACGGTGATGTGGCGGAGATGTCCACCCCGGAACACAACTGGCTGGAAACGGGTTTCTGGGCCCTCAACCGCAGCCAGGAGATTCCCATAAAGGGCAAGGAGTTCTACTTCCTGAACAAGGTCCTGGACGTGACCGACGAGGTGAACGCCCTCAAGGACAGCCTAAAGCTTGAAGGCAAGCCTTTCGGCAGCCGCAGGCTCACCGCCGCCATGGAGAATAAGTATCAGGAACTGTACGGCCTTGAGGCCGGCCTCTCCGGCATGTGGTCCGGCACCAAGTACTACATGTGCCTTTACACCAAGTACACGGACATCCGTCTGGTGGCCGCCCCTCCTGTGCAGGTAGCCTCTTTTGGCGGCGACGAGGACAACTGGGAATGGCCGCAGCACAAGGCCGATTTCGCCATCTACCGCATCTACGACAACAACGGCGAACCCCTGCATCCCAAGCGCTGGCTCAAGATATCCCAGAAGGGCTACAAGGAGAAGGACTTCGCCATGGTTATAGGCTATCCCGGCCGTACCGCACGCTACACCAGCGCCGCGGAAATGGAGCAGACCATCAACGTGGAGCGCCCCATCACCAACCGCCTCCGCCGCGGCCAGATGGAAATAATCCGCAAGTGGATGGACGCCGATCCCGCCATCCGCATGAAGTACACGGACACCTTCTTCAGCCTCTCCAACGTGGCCGAAAACCAGGAAGGCGAGGAAGCCTGCGTGCACCGTTTCAAGGTAATGGAAAACCGCAGGGAATGGGAGAAGGGCCTACGCGCCTCCAGCCCGGAGAACGCCGCCGTCCTGGACCGCCTGGACCAGGAATACGCCTCCATATCGGACATAGAAAAACAGAAGGTATACTACCGTGAAACGCTGGTACGCGGCCTCCAGATTGGCCGTACCCTCACCCGCATGGGCGTGGCGGAAAAAGACCTTGAGAAGATGCGTAAGCAGTTTGCCGTAGGTCTTGCGGAGACCGACCCCCGCGTGGAAAAGGAGCTCCTGGCCTTCACCGTAAAGGAATTCATGTCCAACATAGACCCCGTGTGGCTCCAGCCCATACACAAGGAGCTCCAGGAAAAGTTCGGGGACGATTACACCGCCATGGCCGCCTGGCTCTGGGACAACTCCTGCCTGGCCAATTTCGGCAAGATTCCTGACGATGAACTTGTGAACAATTATCAGGGCGGCATCAAGGAAGACCCTCTGTACCGCTTCACCCACGAGCTCACCATAGTCAAGCTGAACAACGCTGAAAAACATGTTGCGCCTCTCACGGAGCTTCGCCGCGACTACACCCGCGCCAGGTATAAATACCTCAAGGACAACGGCGTAGTTCAGTACCCGGACGCCAATTCCACCATGCGTATCACCTACGGCCGCGTGCTTCCCATAAAGCCGCGCGACGCCGTTTCCGTGAGCTGGCAGAGCACCGCGGCCGGCCTGCGTGAGAAATACAATCCCGCAAACTACGACTTCGCTCTCCCTAAGGAGTTCGTGGACGTGCTTCCTCCGCCGGACTTCCCCATAAACTTCCTTACGGACAACGACATCACCGGCGGCAACTCCGGCTCTCCTGTGATGAACGCGAAGGGTGAACTCATTGGCCTGGCCTTTGACGGAAACAAAGAATCCCTGGCCAGCAATTACGAGTCAATTCCCGGCTACAACATGTGTGTGTGCGTGGATATACGCTATGTACTGTGGGTAGTCCGCTATCTGGGAAAACAGGACTACGTGCTCAAGGAACTGGGCCTATAGCCTGTCAATGTCGGCCCAGCCGAATCGGGCGGGATACAGCCAGGCGCGGGAGGTACGCTCCATGACGCCGTAGTCAAGAGACACCTTTGGACATTCTGCATATGCCCTTTCCACGAAGGGGTGCTCTCCTATGTGCTCTTCCCAGCCACGGAACAGCTCAGTCACTTCCGGGATGTATTTCTCCATCTCGGAGACAATCGTAGAGGCTTTCCACACGAATATACCGCTGTTCCAGAAGAACTCTCCGGTACGGATGAAGACCTCCGCAAGCTCTGCGCTGGGCTTCTCCGTAAAGGTTTTCACCTGCAGCGGCCCTGCCATGAGGTGGGCGTTGCGGCCTTCCTTCACCTGGATGTAACCGAAGTTGGTCTCGGCGGTTTTGGGGACGATTCCAAGAGTCATCAGGACGTCGTTCGCCTCAACGTAGTCGAAGGCCTCCGTGACGGTACGGGCAAAGAGCTCGTTGTCACGGATCACAAGGTCCCACGGCGTTGCAACCATGGTTGCTTCCGGATCCCTTGTGAGGAGCGTATAGGCGGCGTAGGCAATGCAGGGTGCGGTTTTACGTGCATGGGGTTCCTGGAGAAGGTTCTCCGGCGGGAGCTCCGGAAGAAGGCGTGCGGCCGCCTCTGCAAAACGGGCCAGGGTGACTACAATTATATTTTCTGCGGGGACCACATTGAGAAAACGGTCATATGTGAGGCGGAGCTGATAGGGCGAGCCCGTTCCGTCTGCCATTATGACGCAATATCTGTGGGCGTTCATATTAATTATGTTGGTTAGTAGGTTGGTTTCAGGTGAACATGGGGATCCAGGCCTGAGGGTAGTATTTGACCATGGTCTGCACGCCCTCGAACGTGACGGAGACAACGTCGAAATACACCTCCTTGCCATCCATGGAATTGGTGTGGAGATACTGAAGCGCAGCGGCGCAGATGCGCTTGCGTTTAATTACGGACACCTGCTTGTCCAGCGGTGCCAGGACGGGAGCCGTGCGGGCCTTCACCTCAACAAAGTGAACGCCGTCAGGGGCTTCTGTAACTATGTCAATTTCCAGGTGACCGCCGCGCCAGTTGCGGGCAAGTATGTGGTGTCCCCTGGTTTCGAGGAAGTCGCAGGCCATCTGCTCTCCCTTCATCCCAATCTTAGAATCAGGTTGCAGGTTCATTGGTTCTAGTCAAACGTTACTATTGTGACGCCGCTACCGCCAAGACGCACGTCTTCGTCTCTGGCGGATGCTACGCCGGGTACGGTCCGGAGGAGTTTCTGGATTTCCTCGCGAAGCGCTCCCGTCCCTTTACCATGCAAAATTCGCACCGAAGGGACGCCCAACATGATGGCATCGTCAATATATTTCATTACGGCGTCAAGGGCGTCGGCCACCCTTTCGCCGCGGAGGTCTATTTCTGTCTTGAAACGGGCTTTGCGCTCCGTGATTGAGGCGTCGTACACCTGGCGCGGGCGCTCGCTGGGTTTGGGCGCTGCGGCCTTGTACTCCCCGGCGGTAATGCGTTCTACGCGGTCCAGCGGCAGTTTTGTGGTAATGTTACCAACCACCACGGACACCGCCTTGGTGCTTATCTTGGACACCTCCCCAACCATGCCGTTGTCCTTGATGCGGACCTTTTCTCCAACCTTGAGCGGCGCGCTGCGGAAGGCGGCAAGGCGCTTTTCCTCAGCGTCTTTCTGTTCTGCCTGGGAGATGGTTTCCCCGCGGCGGCGCTTGCGTTCCGCTTCCTTCTCTTTCCGCTGCTGAACGGTCTTGAGCTTGCCTTCTATGTAATTGTCACGGGTGCGGCGGCCGTCGGCAAGGGCGCCCAGGAAGCCTTGAAGCTCCTCGCGGGCCTGTTTGGTCTGAGCCTTGTCCGCCTGGGACTCGCGAATGGTGCGGATGGTGTTTTCCACCTGCCGGTTGGCATCCTTCACAATCTTCTCCGCCTCTTTGCGGGCATCGTCCAGAATGGCCTTGCGCTTGCCCTGGAGGTCCGTGAGCTCTTTTTCGTACTTGTCTGTGAGGCCTTCCAGAGTCTTGTCAGTTGCGCGGATGCGGGTGAGTTTTTCGTCCAGGACGCGGCGGCTGCGGGCAATCTTCCGGAGGCTGCGCTCCATGTCCACGAAGTTTTCTCCGGCGCGCTCCTCGGCATCGTGCACTATTACCTCCGGCAGGCCCATCTTCCGCGCCAGCTCAAAGGCGAAGGAGGATCCCGGGAGTCCGGTTTCCAGACGGAATAGCGGCTGCACGGTGGCGGCATCGAACTGCATGGCTCCGTTAATCACGCCGGATTCCGGGGCCGATGCATATACTTTCAGATTGGTATAGTGCGTGGTGATTACCCCGTAGGCGCCTTTGGTGTCCAGCGCGTGCAGGATTGCCTCCGCTATGGCGCCGCCGGCCGCAGGTTCCGTTCCGGAGCCGAATTCGTCTATGAGGACCATGGTCCCGGGGCCCGCCACGTCCAGCATTTCCCGCATATCGGCAAGGAAGGAACTGTAGGTGGAGAGGTCGTTTTCCAGGGACTGATCGTCACCTATTGAGACCATGATGCGGTCAAACACGGGCAGTTCCGACGTTTCCGAGGTGGGTATGAGCATGCCCCACTGGAACATGTACTGCAGAAGGCCGGTGGTCTTGAGGCACACGCTCTTTCCGCCGGCGTTGGGGCCGGAGATGAGGAGGATGTGCTTTGCAGGAGTAAGCGTAATTGTGAGCGGGACCATCTGGCGGCCTTCCTTGCGCAGGGACGCCTCCAGAAGCGGATGACGGGCCTTCCTGAGCCCCAGTTCCCCGTTTTCCGAGACGATTGGCATTCCCGCCCTGTATTCCAGCGCCACGTGCGCCTTGGCCATGTTGAAGTCCAGTTCTCCCATGAAGGTGGCGCCTGCTATGAGCTCCGGCACAAAGGGGCGCAGGAACTCGGAGAACTCGTACAGGATGCGGGCGATTTCCCTGGTCTGGGCAAAGTACAGCTCCGCAATCTCGTTCTCCAGGGCCACAATCTCCGCCGGTTCTATGTAGGTGGTTTTTCCGGTGGCCGATTCATCGTACACCACGCCCGGGAACTGACGCTTCTTTGCCGATGACACCGGGATCAGCATCTTGCCGTCGCGGATGGAAACGGAGGCATCGGCCTCGACTATGCCTTCCTGCTGGGCCTGGCGGAGGATGGCGTTCATCCGTTTGGAGATGGCCACTTCCTTGTCCTTGATGCTTTTGCGTATGGAATAAAGCTGGTCCGACGCGGTGTCCTTTATCTCACCTTTCCTGTCCAGGATGCCGTCTATGGCCGATTTTACATCGGCAGGGGCGGTTATCCCGGAGGCCAGGTGCTGCAGGTTGGGGTAGATGCCGTCTTTTACGGAATGGAAGAAGCGGAGGGCCTTGGTAAGTGTCTCCAGCATGGTACGGAGCTTCCCCAGGGAAAGGACGTCGATGGATCCGTTTTTACCGATAGGCTCCAGGAAAGGGATAGCGTCGATGTAGCCGCTGGTGGGAAAGCCTTCCTCGAACATTAGGATGAGGCGCATCTCGTCCGCAAGGAGGTGGCGGCGGTGGATTTCATCGGCCACGGTGCAGAACTCTTCCTCTTCCACCCTGCCGGCGGCGTACTCCGTGGAGCAGCGTGCCTGGATGGCGGTTCTGATGCGGTCGAATCCAAGTTTTGCCTCCAGCCTCCGGTCTATCATTTCTGCCCCTCCATGGCGCTTCCGAGCAGCGTCCTAAGCTCTTTTATGTCCTTGACGGTGTGGATTTCTCCGCCCCTTGCAACGCTAACGTTTCCGGTTTCCTCGGAGACCACAAGGATATCTGCATCTGTATCTTCACTGAGGCCGATGGCCGCCCTGTGGCGCATTCCGTAATGAGCGGGAATGTCAGTGCGGTTGGTCATTGGAAGCTGGCAGCGCGCTGCAACTATCTTGTCTCCAACAATGATCATGGCGCCATCGTGCAGGGGGGAATTCTTGAAGAAAATGTTGGTTATGAGACGGCGGTTGATCTCCGCGTCGAACTTGTCCCCGGTGGCAATGTAATCGTCCATGGGGGATTTGTGCCTTAGGACGATGAGAGCGCCAGTCTTCTCAGCGGACATAGCCCTCACGGCCTCCACAAGCTCCTCCGTGGAGCGGCTTCCCATGTGCTCTTCCTTAATGCCGAACAGCCTGTTGAAGAACGCTCCTGTACGCCTTGAAAGGCCGGAACTCACGGCCACGCGGTTAAGCAGATGACGTATCTCCGGCTGGAAAATTATGATGATTGCCAGCACGCCAACGTCCAGCAGGGCGTTCAGCAGCACGGTCATCATTCTCATCCCCAGCACGGACACAATGCCCTGCAGGATAAGCAGCATAACCAGCACCAGCACAATATTCAGCACGGTGGAATCCTTCCTGATACTGCTGAACAGGAAGTACGCAATGGCCGCCACCATCAGGATGTCCAGCACATCTGCCCACCCGAAGCTCAAAAAACTGAATATTCCCAGCACTTTAATCATAGCATGCAAAGATACGCATTTTTTCGTCATTCCGCGAAAATGGTTATCTTTGCACGATGAACAAACCCAAGGCATACCGCGTTCTCAAGTTCGGAGGAAGTTCCGTGGCAAGCGCTACGGCAATGTCCGGCGTACTGGACATTGTGGAACGTGAGGCGGAAAAAGGTACGGTGATCCTTGTGAGCTCTGCCATCAGCGGCTGCACTGACGCCCTTCTGGACGGCGATGCCACCGCGCTGGAAAGCATCGTGAAACGCCATCACAACATAGTGAAAAGGCTTTTCACCGGTGCCCAGAGGGACGATGTCCTTGAGAAAGTGGACGGCCTGTTCGCCCAGATGTACGCCGCTCCGGAGGATGAGAAAGTCACCTTCGGAGAGCTCCTTTCTACCACCATCCTTAATGCCAAGTTGGAAACGGAAGGCTACGCCGTTAAGTGGCTGGACTCCCGGGACCTGGTGGTCAAGGCCGATGAAAAAGAGACCTTCCGGCGTATAGCAGAAGCCATCGAGGAGTGCCCGGAAACGGAGATCTTCGTGGCGCCCGGTTTTATCTGCCGGGAAACTTTCGGGAAGATTTCCACCCTTGGCCGCGGCGGATCGGACTATTCCGCAGCCCTTTATGCGGCGGCAATCAAAGCGGAAAGCCTCCAGATCTGGACCGATGTCCCCGGCGTCATGACCGCCAATCCCAAGCAGATTCCTGCGGCCAGGACCATCCCCAGGATGTCTTATAAGGCCGCTTTGGACATGGCTTCACACGGAGCCAAGGTGCTTTATGCGCCCACGGTTGCTCCCGCCATGGAAGCCGGAATCGACATAGAAATCCGCAATACTTTTGCCCCCGCCGGTCAGTTCACCGTGATTGGTGCAGAGGCCGATGTCCCCGGCTGGATTGGCATCGCATCGGACGGTGACGTCATCCGCATTGTTGGTTCCGGAGCATCCGTAGAGGACGGAATCCGTACGGCTCAGGGTGCTCTCAAGAGGGCACAGATTGCGGCCGTGGATATACGCGAAGAAGATGGCGGCATTACCCTCACGGTGCGTCACGCCGTATTGGAAAACGCCCTTCAGGCACTGCATAAGGCGTTTTTCCAGGTGTTGCCTGCAAAGTTGGTCCACCTGTTCGTGGCCGGTGACGGTGCCGTAGCCAGCGCCCTAAGGGAAATGGTAAAAAGGACAGCCGGAAACGTCAAAGAAAGAACCGGAAAGGTTCTGTGGATTGCCGGCCGGGCCAATTCAAAGAAATACGGAATTCGTTTGGACGGAGAGCCAAGCATCAATGTTGAAGGCGATTTTGTTGACGCAGTAATCAAGAACGCCCCAAAGGGTTCATTGTTCATAGATGCAACCAACAGCCACACGCTTTACAAGAGATACGTGGAACTCTTTGAGGCTGGGATAGGGATAGTATCCTCCAACAGACGTTCCCTGGCCGTTCCCATGGAAGACTACCGCGCCATGCAGGCCGCCGCCCGCGAAAACGGCGTCCCGTTCAGGTACGAAACCACCGTAGGTGCCGCCCTTCCTATGCTTGGCTCAATTGCACAGGGCGCCAATTCGCTTGATAAAGTGGTTTCCATAGAAGCCGTCGTTTCATGCACCATGAACCAGATTCTGGGTGACTACAAGCCCGGAGACAATACGTTTGCATCGCTGCTGTTGCGTGCACAGAAAGCTGGTCTCACAGAAAAGGACCCTCGCAAGGACCTCGGCGGCATGGATGCCCTCCGCAAGCTTCTCATCCTGTCCCGCGAGGCAGGCGTTGAGCTTGAAGAGCATGACGTTGAGGTACTTCCGCTTGTTCCGGAAACATTGCTAGACTGCTCTGTAGAGGCGTTCTACAAAGGCCTTGAGAGCCTTGAACCGCAGTTTGCGGAGCTCTATTCCAAAGCTTCCGCCAAGGGTTGCCGGCTCCGTTTCGTTGCCAAGCTTGAAAAGGCCGCCAAGGGCTACAAGGCATCCATCGGCATACGTGAAGTAGCTCCTGAGCACCCCGCATTCAACCTCAAAGGCACGGAGAACGCCATCATCGTCTCAAGCGCGCTCCATCCTTATCCTCTGGTAATCCAAGGTCCCGGCGAAGGCGCGCTTGAAGCCGCCTCCAGTATTCTCAACGACATTCTACGCTAGCCATCCGCAAAAATGGCGTTTTTTAGGGACGAATTGCTATCTTTGTGAAAATTTAGACAGTTATGAAAGTTGCAGTGGTGGGAGCCACGGGCCTGGTGGGGTCCAAGATGCTCCAAGTGCTTGAGGAGAGGAAGTTTCCGGTGACGGAACTGCTTCCTGTGGCATCCGCGCGTTCCTGGGGTAAGAAGATATGGTTCCACGGCCGTGAATGGACTGTGATGAGCGCCGATGAGGCCATCGCCCAAAAGCCCTCCCTGGCTATCTTCAGCGCCGGCGGAGCGGTATCGGCAGAACTGGCTCCCAAGTTTGCGGCAATAGGCTGCTACGTGGTGGACAACTCCTCCCAGTGGCGCATGGACCCTTCCGTACCACTGGTGGTGCCGGAAATCAACGCCGACGTCCTTGAAAAAGACAAGTACATCATTGCCAACCCCAACTGTTCCACCATCCAGATGGTGCTGCCCCTGGCCCCGCTGCATAAGGCCTATGGCATTAAGAGAATCGTAGTTAGCACCTACCAGAGCGTTACCGGCGCCGGGCAGAAAGGCCTGGACCAGCTCAACGCAGAGCGCGCCGGCGGCACAGGCACCAAGTTCCCCCACAGGATAGACATGAACGTGATCCCTCACATCGATGTTTTCCTCCCGGACGGCAGCACAAAGGAAGAGACCAAGATGGTGAACGAGACCAGAAAGATCCTCAGGGACAATACCATCGCCGTCTCCGCCACCACAGTCCGCGTCCCCGTAATGGGCGGCCACTCAGAGAGCGTAAATATCGAGTTCTCAAAGCCTTATGACCTTGCGGAAGCCCGCCGTCTCATGGCGGAAATGCCCGGCGTAGTCATTGAGGACGATCCCTCCACCAACCTCTACCCCATGCCCGTCAACGCCTGGGAAAAGGACGATGTGTTCGTGGGCCGCATCCGCCGGGACAATTCCGTAGAGAACGGCCTTAACCTCTGGTGCGTAAGTGACAACATCCGCAAAGGCGCCGCCACCAACGCCGTCCAGATTGCCCAGGTGCTTCTTAACAACGGTTGGCTATGACTCTTTTCAAAGACATACTCTCCATAGATTCCACCTCCGGCAAGGAGCGGGATATGGCCCTGTGGCTGCACGCGCACCTGGATGCTCCGGAGAAAGATCTCCAGGAAGTGGGCGACGGCACCCTGAACCTGTTTCTGAAGTGGGGAACCCCGCGCGTTGTGTTCTGCACGCATATGGACACCGTGCCGCCGTACATTCCGCCGGTGTTTTGGGACGACAAGGTCTGCGGCCGCGGCAGCTGTGACGCCAAGGGTCAGATTTTCGCCATGTACACTGCCTGCAAAAAGCTGGAAGCAGAAGGATGCACAGGTTTCGGCCTCCTTATCCTGGCCGGCGAGGAGACGGGCTCCTGGGGAGCCAAGGCATTCTCAAAAACAGGCTTTATAGCACCGTTCCTCATTGTGGGAGAACCCACGGAAAACAAGATGATAAGTGCCTCCAAGGGCACTAAGAGCTATGATTTAGTGTTCCACGGGAAAGCGTTCCACAGCGGCTATCCGGAGCACGGAGTAAGTGCCGTGGAACGTTTTATAGCGTTCTACAACGCCCTCAAAGCAGTCAAATTCCCCGTTGATCCCGTGCTGGGAGAAACCACATGGAATGTGGGACTCCTGCACAGCGACAACCCGCAGAACATACTGTCTCCGGAACTCAGTTGCAGGCTCTATTTCAGGACAACTTTTGCCAGTGATGAGGCAGTTCAGGACTATATGTTAAAGATTCCGGGTCAAGCCCGGAATGACGAAAAGGGAGCCCGGAATGACGAAAAGGGAGCCCGGAATGACGAGAGTGGCGACGTGACGGTCACGGCACGTGGTGGGGACAAGCCGGCGGAGTACGTGACGTTGCCGGGGTTTGAGACGGCGCCGGCGTCGTTCGGGACGGATGCGCCGCACCTTACGGGCTTCGGGCACAAGATAATCTGCGGCCCCGGCACCGTACTGGTGGCCCACCGTGACGACGAGCACATCCTCCTTGCAGACATAGACAAAGCAGTGGAGCAGTACGTAAAAATGTTCAAGGCACTATGAAAGTCATTATAAGCGGATACGGCAAGATGGGCCATATGATTGAGAAAGAACTCAAGGCCCGCGGAATTGAACTGGTGGAAGCCAGCGAGGACATCACGGCAACAAAGCCGGAAGTAGCCCGTGAGTGCGTGTGCATAGATTTCACCACGCCTGACGCCATACGCGCAAACTACAAGTTCATAGCCAAGAACTTCAAGGCCGCGGTCATAGGCACCACCGGCTGGCACGATATAGAAAAAGATGTCAAAAAGACCTTCGAAGATGCCGGATCGCCAATGATCTACGCCTCAAACTTCTCCCTGGGCGTGAATGCACTGGAGGCCGCCGTGAAAAAAGTTGGCCAGATGCTCAAAGGTAACGGCTACACGCCTTCCATTGAGGAAATTCACCATATCCACAAGCTGGACGCCCCTTCCGGAACGGCCATAACAATTGGCAAAATCATTGAGGAAAGCCTTGGCGAAAAGCCGGAAATTACATCTGTGCGCGAAGGCGAAGTGCCTGGCATCCACACCGTTACGCTTGACTCAAGCGTAGACAAGATCACCCTCCGCCACGAGGCCTACTCTCGCGAAGGCCTGGCAAAGGGTGCCGTTGTAGCAGCCCTCATGACTGAGGGACTCAAGGGTGTTCACGAATTCTCAGAACTTCTCTAGATGTGAACTATGGAGCAGTCGGATTTGCCGCCGGCCAGTTCCATCACCACCATGTCCACCTGGGTATCGCCTTTGAAAACGCTCATCAGAAGATAACCGAAGGCGTTCCAGAGATTGTTGTCGTCACCAATCGTTTTATACTTGACTGGAGCATCCACGCTTGAGAAGGTGCACTTGTAGCCATTCTCTTCTGTGCGCGTGCCGTCAAAGACCACTTTCCAGTTCTGATGACCCGTGGCGGAAGCGTCGTCCTGTTCGGCCGTCAGGTTGATGACTATTTCATATTTGTTCCCGGAAAAAGGATACTTGCCATTGAACTCCAGGTCCCAGGCGTTGGATTCGGCAACCTTCTTGATGGTGAGGCCGGTGAGATTTCCCTCGCGGTTCACCGTCCACTCAGCCCCATCCTGGTCCAAAGTCTTGTCGTTGGTGGTGTAAAAGTACTTCCCAAGCCCGGATTCCGCCGATGCCTTCAGGGCCGATTCCAGTTCGCGGAGATTGTCGCAGACCAGGTCGTCCGCGATGCTCATCATATACGCCTGCACGGGGTTGTCCGGGGTAGTGGTGCTTCCAAAGGCGTCCTCCGGAACCTCCATTTCACAGGCCGCAAAAGCTATTATTCCGGCCAGCATGGCCAATATGATCGATACTCTCTTCATGATAAAACCTCCTTAAAACTGATAACCGATTCCCAAATGCATAATGTATAAGGAGCCATAGCCCAATTCTCCCAATAACGATAGTTTGTTAATTACTACCTGAACCCCCAAAGGGTAAACACCATAGTCGAAACACACTCTAGTATCTTCAAGACCTCCTGTCTTAATCCCTACTCCGGCCAATGCCTTTGCATAGAAATTACAATCTCCACCATGAGAACTTACAGAGCCACGGATATAATCGTATTTTATCTGAGGGGTTAATGAGAAAAAGTGCCGTGTATAAACCTGTGGATCGTCCTTGAAAGCAGCACCAGGAGTCCTTGTCAGTTCTTCATATCCATAATGGAATGCTCCTCCCAGTTTAACTTTGGAAGCAATAGCTCTATGATACTCTAAACTGATTGAACCGCTTGCAGATACACCTATGGTGGGTTCATATAAATCACTTAAAGTACCGCCATATCCATATGGGTTATAACGATAACCATAATTATAGCCGTATACGTCAGTGAATCCGTTAACCGTCGGCCCCAATAAAATAGATATCTCGTTCTTCTGCCCATATGCCGCAAGGCCGGTTACGGTAAGGAGTAGTGATAAAAGTAGTTTTCTCATTGTCAGTTTCTCAGGTTAGCCAAATGATAGATGCAATTCCGTATGCAATTGTTACACTGACAATACGTCAACAACTGGATTCTTGCACGCCCCGTCCCTAAAAATAGCCATTTTTGCGGATGGCTAGCGTAGAATGTCGTTGAGAATACTGGAGGCGGCTT
>CAMJJZ010000006.1 GCA_946406275.1 uncultured Bacteroidales bacterium
TCTTTTCCCTGCCGTCAATGTTGTCCACGGCGTCGATGCTCTGGAAAAGGCGGGCCAGGGTGAGCGTCTGCTCAGGTTCACCCACAATTGCTATGGAGCCCACGGCACCGGAGGCGCCTGCCATTGTGACAAGCCTTCCAAGCCCGGAAGAATCCCTCACGATACTCTCCACCAGCGGAATGGTGGGACGCGGAGGCAGGGTTTTGGTCCTGCAGGAGTAAAGCGCCGCTGCAGCGGCCAGGAAAATTATGATGTATTTTCTCATATTCGGAATTTAAATGCAAAAATACGCATTTTTACCTGATGTTGCAAAATTACGATATTCTCCTTACTTTTGTAAGACATAAATAGAATATTTATTTCTACAGATAACAGATATGATAAAATTCAGATTCTTCATTGCAGCGGCTCTCGCATGCGTTTGCGCCAGCCTTTCAGCACAGCCAAAACAGCCCTCTCCCGTAAGCACCAAGGACTATGAGTTCACAACCGTGAAGGAAATTCCCGTCACGCCCGTAAAGAACCAGTACCGTAGCGGCACCTGCTGGTGCTTCAGCACCCTCTCATTCCTGGAGAGCGAGGCTATCAAAAACAAGAATATAAAGGACGAAAACCTCTATCCGGATTTCTCCGAGATGTATGTAGTCCGCAAGGCATACGAAGACCGCGCCCAGAAATACGTCCGCCTCAACGGCAAGCTCAACATGGCCGCCGGCAGTGACTTCGGCGACGTCCTGGAAGTAGCCCAGACCTACGGCCTCATGGACCAGAACGCATATTCCGGCATGAACTACGGCTACGACCTTCCGGTACAGGGAGAGCTCGATGCCGTTCTCAAAGGATATGTAGACGCAGTTATCAAGAACCCCAACCGCAAGCTCACCCCCGTATGGCCCAAGGGCTTTGCAGGCATCCTTGACGCATATCTTGGCGAGGTTCCGGAAAGGTTCACCGTGAACGGCGTGTCCTACACCCCGGAAAGCTACCGCAATTCCTATAAGATCAACATCGACGACTACGTAGGCATCACCTCCTTCACCCACCATCCGTTCTACACCCAGTTCGCAATCGAGGTGGAGGACAACTGGCGCTGGACCCCTTCCTGGAACGTTCCCCTGGATGAGTTCATGGCAATCATCGACAATGCAATAGCCAACGGCTACACCGTAGCATGGGGCGGCGACGTCTCCGAGCCCGGCTTCACCCGCGACGGCCTGGCAATCCTTGTGGACACCGAGGCAAAGCCCACCTCCGGCAGTGACCAGGAGCGCTGGGTTGGCAAGGCCGATGAGGAAAAGCCCGCCCAGAAAGAGACCGTAAAGGAACTGGAAGTCACCCAGGAGAGCCGTCAGATAATGTTTGACGAAAAAACCTCCACGGACGACCACGGCATGCACCTCTTTGGCACCGCCAAAGACCAGAACGGCAACAAGTACTACCTCATCAAGAACTCCTGGGGCGTAACCGGCGCATATGATGGCATCTGGTACATGAGTGAGAACTTCTGCAAGGCCAAGACCCTGAACATCTTAGTAAACAAGAAAGCCATCCCCGCAAACATCCGCAAGAAACTTGGCATAGACTAAATGGGTATAGTAAAACACATTCCCAATACAATCACTTCCATGAACCTCCTCTCCGGAGCCGTGGGAGTGATTTTAGCCCTTGAAGGGTGGCCTGAATGGGCCTTTGTGTGCATGCTCCTGGCCGCAGTGTTCGACTTCTGCGACGGCCTGGCCGCACGCCTTCTGGGCGCATACTCCCCCATTGGCAAGGAGCTGGACTCCCTGGCCGATGTTGTGAGCTTCGGCGTCCTCCCTTCCATAATGCTTGTCACAAGCATGGATTCGGAGGGCTGGTGGAGGTTCCTTCCGCTTATCCTGGCGGCGGCATCGGCCCTTAGGCTGGCAAAGTTCAACACGGACGAAAGGCAGACTACGGACTTCCTGGGCGTACCCACTCCGGCATCGGCCATGGTTGTGGGCTCGCTGTGCTGCTTCATTGCGGCAGGAAACGACATGACCCTTTACCGGCTGGCACTTACCCCGTGGTTCCTGCCCGTGGTTGCCCTGGTGATGAGCCTCCTTGTCACAAGCGAGATTCCCATGTTCGGGATGAAGATAGCCAAGGGGCACAAACTCATGGACGCAAAACGCATTGTTTTCCTCTGCCTTGTTGTGGTGGCAATTATGGTCACCATAGTCCTGGGCGCACACTGGAGCCTTGCCGTGTTCCTGGCATTCACAGTTTATATCGTTGAAAATCTTATACTTGCACTGATTTGAAAAGAGCACTGATTCTTGCTGCGCTTCTGGTGACGCTCCCCGCACCGGCGCAGAAAAAGGCCCTTGACCACAGCGTATTTGACGCGTGGGAAAGCGTGAGCCAGACCGTTATCTCCCCTTCAGGGAATGTTATATCATACGTCGTTCAGCCGCAGGAGGGAGACGGCAACCTGTATTTCCGTGTAATGGGCAAAAAAGGCCGGGAGATAGTAATCCCCCGCGGCTACAAGGCTACCATCCTTGACGATGACAGCTATGCCGTGTGCCTCATAAAGCCTGAATTCCAGAAAACCAGGCAGGCAAAGATCAAAAAGAAAAAAGGCGACGATCTGCCCAAGGATTCCCTGGCAATAGTAGACCTCAAGACCGCACAGATCCTGAAGTTTGCCTCTGTGAAGACCTACCAGACAGGCCGTCACGGCCTTGAGGCGGTGGCCTTCACAACCACGGACACCAGCTTTGTGAAGAAAGCTGACCGCAAGAAAAAGGACATGGGTGCCACTCTTGCCGTATACCACTACGCCAGCGGGCAGATAGACACTCTCAGAAACGTAGACGGGTTCAGCGTCTCCAAGGACGGCTCCTGGCTGTCCCTGGTACAGAAAACCGCCGCAAAGGAGTCCGTGACCGGCTTTTTCAACATAAAGGACCGCATCTCCCACATCTTTGCCGATACTACCTCCTGGCACGGGGTACCCGTGTTTGACCAGACTGCATCCCGCGCTCTCTTCCTGGAGGCCCGGGACACCCTGTCCTCAGGAAGCAAACACCCTTCCCTGATGCTCGTGGACATTCCTTCCATGAAGGTTTCCACTCTCGTAGAAGCCGGAAACGGGGAGATGGGTATTACTGAAAAGTGCAAGCCCAGCTTCAGTCACGACGGAAAGCTGATTTACACCGAGGTCGATGATTTCGTCCCTCCCAAGGATACAACTCTTGTCCCGTTCGAAACTCCCGGCCTTGACATCTGGAACTGGGACGCACCCTACACACCCCCCGCCCAGAAGATTTCCGGAGACAAGATATATACGCCCATCAAGGCCCTGGTTTCCGCCGGGAAGCTGATACCTGCGGCCAAGGACCATTATTACTCCAGAATCATTTCCACTCCCTGGGAGAACACTGACCTTGTGCTAAGGCTCACCCTGGATAACATAATCGAGCGCCAGTGGAATGCCCAGCCTTCATATACAATTGAGGCCGTAAGTCTTGTGAGTGGCAACTCCAAAAAGATTAAATCCGGCCAGATAGAAGATGTAAAGCTTTCCCCGGACGGCAGTTCCGTCCTCTGGTGGGACCTCCCTGCCAAGGCATGGATGCTTGCCGACCTTGCTTCCGGCAATAAGACCAACCTTACTGAAGGAATCGACGTCGCCTTCTGGGACCAGGAGGACGATCACCCCTCCATGAAAGAATCCTACGGTTTTGCCGACTGGGTCAAAGACGGGAGCGTCCTCATCTACGACCAGTACGATGTATGGAAAGTATCGGCAAGGGGCGCACTCAGGCTCACTTCCGGAAGGGAGAAGGGCATCACCTACAGATACCTCAAGACCCGCTCTGACGAGCTTGAACCCGGTCTTCTTCCGGACGAGACCATTTACCTCAGCGTCTTCGACAACGCAACCAAGGAGAACGGTATTGCATCCCTTAACCTTGCAAAGCCGGCAAAGACATTCCGCACCATAGACTTTGGCGGATACACCTACAATACCCTACGAAAGGCGGAAAAGGGCAGCGCCATCATATATCAGAAGGGCAATTTCCGTGACCCAATGGACGTGCGCTACGTCGCCGCTCCCGGAAAGCCGGAGGTTAAGCTTTCGGCAATCAACCCCCAGATAGAAGATTACAACTGGGGCACTGTGGAACTCTACAAATGGACGGCATTTGACGGCAAACCGCTGGAAGGCCTGCTTTACAAGCCCGAAGACTTCGACTCCTCAAAGAAGTATCCCGTAATCGTGTACTTCTACGAGACTTATACCGAGGAAATGTACACCCACTACCAGGTGCAGCCCATGTGGTCCATAATCAACATCCCGTTCTTCGTTTCCCGCGGCTACGTGGTGTTTGTACCGGACATCTTCTATACTCCCGGTATCCCCGGAGAAAGCGCCTACAACTGCATTGTCAGCGGAGCACAGTCCCTGTGGCAGTACCCCTGGATAGACAAGGACAATATGGCCATCCAGGGCCAGAGCTGGGGCGGATACCAGGTGGCGTACCTCATAACCCGGACAAATATGTTCAAATGCGCCGGAGCAGGTGCTCCCGTGAGCAACATGACATCGGCCTACGGCGGCATACGCTGGGAGTCCGGAACCAGCCGCCAGGTACAGTACGAGATGGGCCAGAGCCGCATAGGCCGCCAGCTGTGGGACGGCATCGAGCTCTATATGGAGAGTTCTCCCCTGTTCAAGCTCCCCAACGTCACCACCCCGGTCCTTATCATGCACAACGATGCCGACGGAGCAGTTCCGTGGTACCAGGGCATTGAGATGTTTATGGGCCTTAGGCGCCTTGGTAAGCCCGCCTGGCTGCTGGAATACAATGACGAGGCCCACAACCTCAGGGAACGCCGCAACCGCAAAGACCTGTCAATAAGGCTGCAGCAGTTCTTCGACTACTACCTCAAGGGAGAACCGGAGCCCGCCTGGATGAAGTACGGAGTACCGTCGGCCAAGAAGGCCTACTACTTCGGCTACGAAAACGCAGAATAATGGAAAACGAAAGCAATAAGAAACTCACACCCATAAAATTCCTCCCGGACACCATAGAGATGCCCTGGGGCACCGTGGAATACCGCCTGGCGGACCTTGGATTCGTAGATTCCATGGCCTCTGAGGGCTGGCTGGGAGGCAATACCCTCAGCGACATAGTCCAGACATACCTGGAACGCCTGGTGGGAGAAACCGCCTTTGACTGGTACGGAACGCAGTTCCCCGTGATGGTGAAGCACCTCAAGGTCAAAGGCCGCACCTCCCTGCACGTGAATCCTGACGATGAAACCGCGGAGCAGCGCTACGACGCCTTTGGCAAGACAGCCCTCTGGTACGTGGAAGAATGCGGCCCGGACGCCAGGCTGTACCTTGGCTTCAAGCGGGATGTAACGGCGGCGGAGTTTTACGAGGCCTGCCAGAAGGGCGATGTCTCCAAACTCCTTCACACCGTTACGCCCAAGCCCGGGGAAAGCTACCTCATAACCCCCGGCCTGGTGCACGCCGCAAAGGACGTGACTCTGCTAGAAGTGGCGGAGTGCAGCGAACTCTGGTTCCGCCTGCACGACTGGGGTTCAACGGAGAGGGAACTCCATCTGGAGGAGGCCATCGACCTGATAGATTTCCGGTCCTGGAAGGCCACACTGGCAGCCCCGGAGGCCAGCGTACCGCAGTTTACGGTGCACCAGATAGACCTCAAGGAGCCCCTCAGGAGCACCGCCGGACTGGACGACAGCTTCCTTATCTATATATGTATGCAAGGTTCCGCGGCAATAAGGATTTCAGAAGGTGAAAGCTGCGGCATCCGAAAAGGAGAAGTGGTGCTGGTGCCCTCGGAGGTGGAGGATTTCTTCTTACTCCCCACGGACAAGGACACAAAACTCCTGGAAGTGAGGCTGGACCCCAGGGAAGAGAACGACATAGTATCTGAACCCATAGAAGAATAGAAATGGCAGAAGCAAGATTGGATAAGTATCTCTGGGCCATCCGCGTGTTCAAGACGCGCACGGACGCCCAGGAAGCCTGCAAAGGCGGAAAGGTGAAGATTGCGGGCACAAACGCAAAGCCCTCAAAGGAAGTGAAGGCCGGCGACATAATAAACGTACGCAAAGGCATAGTGACATACAGCTACCAGGTGGTACAACCCACTGAAACCCGCGTTGGAGCCAAACTGGTGGCGGAATTCGCCAACGACATAACTCCTCAGGGAGAACTTGACAAACTCAAGGCCCCTGTGGAGACCTTCTTTGTTACGCGTGAGCGCGGCGCAGGCCGCCCTACCAAGAAGGACAGGCGGGAAATGGAACAGGCGTGGGACTCCATAGATTTCAGCGGCCCCACCACGGAAATAGAGTTTTAGGATGAAAAAACTTCTTGCAGCAGCCCTGGCCCTCCTTCTGGCAGTGGGCCTGGGCGCTCAGAAAAGGACCGCTACCATAAGCGGATACATAACGGACGAGAGCTCCGGCGAAACGCTCATCGGGGCCGGTGCCCTTGTTGAAGAGGGCGCCGCCAAGAACACCGGTGCCGTCACAAACGTATACGGTTACTACACCCTCACGGTGCCCAAAGGCCGCTCCACCTTCCTTTTCAGCTATCTGGGATACGAGCAACAGAGCCTGGAGATAGACCTCCAGAAGGACACCACCGTAAACGTGATCCTGGTTCCCTCAGCCACCCTTGAGGCGGCCACGGTGGTGAGCCAGAAGGACGCCGGCATCCAGTCCACATACCTGGGCGCCATTGACATCCCGCTGGTGCACATCCAGGCCACTCCGGTTCTCTTCGGTGAGGCCGATGTCCTCAAGGCCATCCAGATGCTCCCGGGCGTGCAGGGCGGCAACGAGGGCTTCACAGGCCTGTACGTCCGCGGCGGCGGTCCGGACGAGAACCTGGTCCTCCTGGACGGCATCCCCATCTACAACGTGAACCATATGCTGGGCATCCTGTCCGTGTTCCAGACGGAGGCCGTGAAGAAGGTCACCCTGTACAAGGGCTCCTTCCCCGCACGCTACAGCGGCAGGGTATCGTCCATAGTGGACATCCGCACCAACGACGGTAACATGAAAAAGACCAGCGGCAGCGTCGGAATTGGCTTCCTCACGGATAAACTCCACGTGGAAGGCCCCATCATCAAGGACAAGCTGAGCTACAGCGTGAGCGCCCGCGGCCTTCACTCCATGTTGTACGATCCCCTTATCCGCCTGTACGGAAAGTACGGCGTAAAGGCACTGGGGTACGATGAGGGATACGATGCAACAGCCTACGGAAACTACTTCTTCTACGACCTCAATGCCAAGCTGTACTGGAGGCTGTCGGACAGCGACCGCTTCTTCCTGGCCACGTACAACGGCCGTGACCGCCTGGGAGCGGAGTTCGGCGAAGAGTGGGAGAACGGCGCCAACATGATGCGCACGGACATGAGCATAGGCTGGGGCAACAACGTGGCGTCCCTTAGGTGGAACCACATCTTCTCCCAGAAGCTGTTTGCCAACACCACGGTTGCCTTCAACCGCTACGACATGACCATGGGAATGGGCGCAAAGGCACGTGAGTACGGCGAGGAGTCTCCGTACATCCTGGATTTCGACTTCAAGTACAACTCCGGCATCCAGGACTGGAGCGGGAAGATAGACTTCGACTTCGTCCCCTCGCCCAGGCACCTGATCAAGTTCGGCTCGGAGTACACCTACCACTCCTTCTTCCCCCGCACAAGCACCGGACTCATAGTTGAGACGTCGGACGGCGAGACCTCGGAGGAGGAGATAAACCTGGGCAAGGACCGCAATTTCTACGGCCACGAGCTCACCCTCTATGCGGAGGACGATATGTCCATTACCGACAGGCTCACCTTCAACCCCGGCCTCAACGCATCGTTCTTCTACACCGATGGAAGGCCCTATCTGGAGCTGCAGCCCAGGGTATCGGCAAAATACTCCTTCCCCAAGGGATTCACGCTCAAGACCGGCTACGCCCGCATGGCGCAGTACGTGCACCTGCTCAGTTCCACGCAGATTTCCCTGCCCATGGACCTCTGGGTGCCCATTACGGCCAACATCAAGCCGGTAACGTCGGACCAGGTATCGGCAGGCGTGTACTACGACGCCCTCACCGGATGGGAATTCTCAATAGAGGGCTACTACAAGTACATGCAGAACATCCTGGAGTACAAAGACGGAGCATCGGTAATTGTCTCTGATACTTCCTGGGAGGACAAAGTGGAGATGGGAATAGGCAGGGCCTACGGCGTTGAATTCTTCGTTCAGAAGACCGCCGGAGACCTTACGGGATGGATTTCCTACACGCTTGCAAAGAGCGAGAGGCGCTTCCCGGGCGGAACCATAAGCCTTGGCGAATGGTACCCCTACAAGTACGACCGCAGGCACAATTTCAACATCAATGTAAACTACAAGATAAACGACCACCTGGACGCCAACGCCGCCTGGGTGTTCGCCTCCGGTCCCACCACAACCATCCCCTACCGCACCACGGGAACGCTTGACCCGGACAGCGACTGGGTTATGAACACGTCGTTCGTGACGCAGAGGAACAACCTCAGGCTGCCCGCCAGCCATCACCTGAACCTGGGCCTCACCCATCACAAGAAGAAAAAACACGGCGAGAGGGCCCTTACGCTTAGTATATATAACGTCTACAACCGCATGAACCCCAACCTGGTGTTCGTGAACTACACAACCCGTTACGACGAAAAGGCCAAGGAATATCAGGACAAGATACAGCTGGAGAAAGTGACCATCCTCCCGTTCCTGCCGTCCCTCAACTGGACCTATAATTTCTAGAAAGCCATGAAAAGAGTATCATATATAGCAATTGCGCTGCTTGCAGCCGCCTGCACCTCTACTGAATACCTTGACGTGGAGAATCTGGATCCGGTGCTTGTGATAAACGCCCAGATGACCAGTTCGGAGGACCAGCACACCATACATCTTTCCACCAGTTCACGTTCAAAGGTGAGTCCGGTCCCGGACGGCGCCGTGAGCATAAGGATAAACGGCGGTCCCTCCATTGCTGCCGTCTATACTGCCCCGGAGGAGGGGTACGAGGAGTTCTCATCGTCCAAATACATATTCACGGACAAGCTTAACCCCGGAGACGAAATTGAAGTTACCGGAACCAAAGGCGCCCTCCAGGCGACGGCCACTGTAACCGTACCGGAGGAGCCCAATCTCCTTGGAGTTGAATTCAACCACGACGTAAAGCATGCCAATGCCACGGATACCGTCCTGGGCAGTGACGATTACTATGATCATTACTGGCCTTACGCGGAGCCCAACCCCTACGACGGCAACATGTGGCATGAGATAAAGATCAAGTTGGCCGACACCCCCGGAGTAGACAATTACTACCGCCTGAGGGTATATCTGATAACGACTTTCACCAACGATGAGGGTACGGAGGTCAGTGACGGTTATCTGGGCCTGGATACCTCTTCTGAGCCGGTCCTCTCATCGGGTAACGCCGAAGGCGGCATCCTTGACACCATCAGCGAGAACGGCAACTCCTACTGTGTTTTCACCGACGCCCTGTTCAAGGACAAGGAATACACCCTGAAGCTGTACTTCCAGGAGTATCAGGTGATGTACATCCGCAAATACCACAATTTTGACGACGGGCACTTTGACGAGGAAACCGGCCTGTGGGTGGAACCGGAAATGCCCGAAGGGTGGAGTTATAACGTAAAAATACTGGTACGGCTTTATTCAATAAGCCAGTACCAGTACATCTACCTGAAGGCCCTTGATCTGAGCGACATTGGAATGCTGTTCTCCGAGCCTGTCTCAATCCCCACCAACGTGGAGGGCGGAATGGGATTCGTGAACGTGGATTCCTACAAGGAAGTTCAGATGGACCTGTAAGAGAATTACTTGCCTTCGAAAATACGCTTGTAAAGGCCAAGGAAACCTGCTCCGTGGCGGGCTTCGTCGCGGGCCATCTCGTGGATGGAGTCATGGATGGCGTCATAGCCAAGGGCCTTTGCCTTCTTGGCTATTGCAAGCTTGCCTTCGCATGCGCCGGCTTCAGCCTCATAGCGCTTCTTGAGGTTGGTCTTGGTGTCCCAGACAACTTCTCCAAGCATTTCTGCGATGCGGGCGGCGTGGTCTGCCTCCTCAAAAGCGTAGCGCTTGAAGGCGTCCGCCACCATGGGATAGCCTTCCCTGTCTGCCTGGCGGCTCATGGCAAGGTACATGCCCACTTCTGAGCATTCTCCTGCGAAATGCTCCCTGAGGCCGGCCAGGATTTCCGGATCTACGCCCTTGGCAACGCCAAGCTCATGCTCGCAGGCCCATTTGCCGTCTTCCTCTTTTACTTCGACGAATTTATCTGACTTAACGTGGCACACGGGGCACTCTGCGGGCGGGTTTTCACCTTCATATACATATCCGCAGACAAGACATCTGAATTTCTTTTTCATAGTAGCGGTGGTTTTAATGTTATTTTTACAAATATAATAGTTTTTTCGTAAATTCGCGAATATAATATGGAACCGTTTTTGAGGCAGGTGGCCCGGCATTATTTCAAGGGTCAGGACATAAAGGATACGTGTTTTATCTTCCCCAACCGCAGGTCCATGGTGTTTTTCCGCAAATACCTGGCAGACCTTGTGCGGGAATTAGGGAACGGCACTCCCCTGCCCGTGCCTCCCATGTTCACCATTAACGATTTCTTCTGCCGCCTGTACGGCGGAAAGGTAAGTGACCGCCTGCGTCTCCTTACCACGCTGTACTCCATCTATGCCGCGCATTACGGGAAGGCGGAGCCTCTGGACCAGTTCATCTTCTGGGGAGACATAATGCTGGCGGACTTTGAGGACGTGGACAAATACCTGGTAGACGCCACTGCGCTCTTCCGCAACGTCTCCGAGTACAAGGACATAAAGGACGATTACTCCTACCTCACGGATAACCAGAAAGACGCCATCAAGAGCTTCCTGGGCCACTTCCAGGACGGCGGCGGAGACAGCGAATCCGTCAAGAACCGCTTCCTGGGCATCTGGAATATACTTCTTCCAGTATATGAGGAGTTCAACCGCACCCTTCGGGAAAACGGTATGGCCTACGAGGGCATGGTCTACAGAGGTCTGGCCGATAGGCTAAAGAGCGGGGAACCCGCCCGGGACGTGCTTGAGAAAGCGTTCCCGGACGTACGCAAGTACGTATTCGTGGGCCTCAACGCCCTCAACGAGTGCGAGCGCCTGCTTCTTTCCAAGATGCGGGACGCCGGACTGGCCGAGTTCGTGTGGGACTATGTGACGACGCAGATTCAGGCATCGGCAAACAAATCGTCCTTCTTCATGAAGCGGAACGTGGCCGATTATAAGCAGGCGTTTGCCATCACCGCAGGCGGAGTGCCGGAGATTACGGTGGTGAGCGTTCCCTCCGGGGTTTCCCAGACAAAGCTGGCGCCGGAGATCCTGTCCCAGACTAGCGGAGATCCGGTTGAGACCGCCTTTGTGCTTCCGGACGAAAGTCTCCTCCTCCCGCTCCTCAACTCAATCCCCACGGAGTACGACAGCATTAACGTGACCATGGGTTATCCCATGAAAAACAGCGCCGTATACTTTCTGGTGGACGCCGTTGGCCGCATGCAGATGAAGCTCAGAAAGAGGGATGACGGCTGGTACTTCTACCACCGTGAGGTGAGCGAAATATTCTCCTCCAGCATACTGGGAGCCATGCTCACGGAAGAGGAAAAGGCCGTTGTGGATAATGTGAAACGGGCCGCAAAGTACTATATTCCTCTGAAGGACCTTGCCGGCGGAAAAACACTTGAAATGGTGTTCCGGCCGGTGGTGCAGGGCGCCGCGCCGGAGTACAACTCCGCGCTGTGCCGGTACCTGGCGGACTTCACCGGAGAGATTGGCCGCACGCTGGCACGCCGGGGAGAGATGCCGCTGGAGCTGGATTTTGCAAAGAGGCTGCATACTGTACTGAATGTTCTTGCAGACACTCCCCTGGAGGTGCTTCCCCAGACATGGCTCAAGGTCATGGAGAGCGCCGCGGAAGGCATTTCCGTGCCGTTCAAGGGAGAGCCCCTGAAGGGCCTTCAGGTAATGGGCCCGCTGGAAACGCGCGCGCTGGATTTCAATAATGTAGTAATCCTGAGCGCCAACGAGGGCATGTTCCCGCGCAGGAGCGTGAGCTCGTCGTTCATTCCTCCGGAGCTGCGGAAAGGCTTCGGCCTTCCCACGTACGAGTTCCAGGACGCCGTGTGGGCATACTACTTCTACCGCCTCCTCCAAAGGGCCTCCAAGGTGTGGCTGGTATATGACAGCCGCACGGAAGGCCTCCAGTCCGGAGAGGAAAGCCGGTATATCAAGCAGCTGGAGTATCACTTTGGAATAAAGGTAAGGCGCGTGGTTGCAGGTGCCAACCTGCAGCCCGTCCCGCCGGATCCCGATATAGATAAAACGCCGGAAGACGTGGAGATTATCCGCGGGAGCAACCTGTCGGCATCCACCCTGCAAAGTTACCTCAAATGCCAGGCCCAGTTCTACTACAAGGTGGTACAGAAGCTTGACACCCCGGACGAGGTGGCGGAATCACTGGACAGCGGCATGATAGGAAACGTTTTCCATCACACCATGCAGGCGCTGTACTCCGGAAAAAGCATCGTCACGGCAGATGACATAAAGGCCATGAAGGCCGATGAAAAGGGCCTCAAGGCACTGGTCAGGGCCAAAATCCTGGAAGAAATGCACTCCGTTGAGGTCATCGGCCGCAACCTTGTCACGGAGCAGATAATCCTGGACTACGTGAACCGCACTCTTGAGTACGATGAAAAACTCCTCCGGGACAGCAATTCCCCCGGCTTCACCATTCTTGGCCTGGAGAAACACATGTATACGGAGTTTGAAGGCTTCCACATCAAAGGCATAATTGACCGCATGGACAGCTACCTCCCCGGCAAGGTGCGCATAGTGGACTACAAGACCGGCAAGGTTGAGAACGATGATATCAATATCACGGACGCCAACGCCCAGAACGTGGCCGATAAACTGTTCGGCCCCAAAAACGAAGGCCGTCCCAAGATTGCCCTGCAGCTTTTCGTCTACGGCCTTCTGGCAGAAGCAGACCCTAAGCTCAAGGGCCAGACCATAGTGAATTCCATCTACAGTACAGGGCGTCTTTTCACATCGCCCCTCCAGGACATGGAACAGTCCGGCGAGTTCTTCAGGACAGTAAAAGACCGCCTCAAGGACCTTCTGGCAGAGATTACGGACACCTCAGTCCCCTTCCACCGCATACAGGATCCCGACACCTGCAAGTGGTGTGACTTCAAAGCAATCTGCGGGAAATAAAACTTTTGCAAATCAAATAATTATTTGTATCTTTGCGCGCTTAAAAAAGCCACGCAGGCTTTTTGGTGCAATGGGGTGCTTGAAACAAAGCACTGAGTAACACATTTTAAACAACAAAAACAATGAAGCATTTTGCTCTTAAAGGCGAAATTCGCCAGAAAGGCAACAAAGCCGTCATCAAGGCTTTCCGCCGTCAGGGCCTGGTTCCTTGCAACCTTTATGGCCAGGGTCTCGAGAACATTCTTTTCACCGTTGATGAGAAGGAACTCAAAGGTCTCACCCATACTCCTGCATCCTACATCGTTGATCTGGATCTTGGAAAGAAGAAGTATACCGCAATTGCTCACGAGTATCAGTGGCATCCGGTAGAGGACAACTGCCTCCACGTGGACTTCCTCGCAGTTAATGAGGAGAAGCCCATCGTCATTTCCGTTCCTCTGAACATCTCCGGTCACCCCAAGGGTGTTCAGGCTGGTGGTAAGTTCGTTCAGAGCGCACGCAGCCTCAAGGTTTGCGGCCTCATGAAGGACCTCCCGGATCAGCTCGACATCGATGTGACTCCCCTGGAGCTTGACAAGAGGATGGTAGCCGGTGACCTCAAGTTTGAGGGTCTCCAGATTGTCTCCGACAAGAACACCATCATCTGCTCCGTCAAGACCACCCGTGCCATGCAGCAGGCTGCCGCCGAGGCCGCAAAGAACGCCTAATCTGCAAGATGGCTACTTACCTGGTTGTAGGGCTGGGAAATATTGGCGCCGAATACGCCAATACCCGCCACAACATGGGATTTATGATATTGGATGCCTGGGCTCAGGCATCCAATGTCCTTTTCCATACCGACAGGTACGGAGACATTGCCGAGATCTCCTTCAAGGGTCGTCACTTCACCCTTCTTAAGCCTTCCACGTACATGAACCTTAGCGGAAACGCCGTACGTTACTGGCTCCAGAAGCTTGACCTCCCGCTGGAGAACCTCATCGTGATTTCCGATGACCTCAATCTTCCCTTTGGCACCATCCGTATGCGCACCAGCGGCTCATGCGGCGGTCACAACGGACTGGAGAACATCACCTGGACCCTGGAAAGTGACCAGTGGATCAGGATCCGCGTGGGAATAGGCAACGATTTCTCCCGCGGAGGGCAGATAGACTTCGTCCTTGGAGACATGGCACAGGAAGAGAGAGAGCAGATTCCGCAGTTGGCGGAGCGCATTGTCCAGGGTATAAAGGATATATCCACAATAGGCCCTGCGCGGGCTATGAACACCCTGAACACCAAGCCCAAGCCTAAGCCGGAACCTGAATCAGACGCAGAAAATTAACCCTATTTAAAAAATGTTGCAGATTTTTTCACTTTTTCTGCAACATTTATTTTTTTTCTGCATCTATATAGTAGGTTTAGGTTTTAGTACACGTCAAGAAAACGGCCCCAGGAGGTAAAACTCCGGAGCCGTTTTCCTGTTTTACTTCACGCCATAGTCCTTTGATTTCAGGACTTGTGACACTACTTTCGGGGATATCTTAAGCAGGCTTGCAATCTCCCACATTTTCATATTATATCTTGAGAACAGGTCTCCGGCCAGCCGGAATCGTTCCGGATCCGACAATTCTCCGATGCCGCTCTTATTGTATTCCTTGACTATAAGAGTACTTACGATATCATTTCTTTCAATGTCCGAAAGCTCCATTTCTTCATCAACCTCTCTTGAAATCCTGAGGCATGACTCATAATCCTTTACAAGCATTGTGAGCCAGTTCTTCACTGTCGGGAACAGCTCATAGAACTTCTTCGTCCTTACAAAGCACTGCGGCAGGACACCTATCTCAGGACTCAGGATCCAATCTTCCGGCAGTTCCTCTTTGGAACGAAGCATCTTTGTCAATTCCCGTTTTGAGTATTCGGATACCTTTTTTCCGCCAGCCCATTCATTTATGTCGCTGAAAGCGAGTCTTCCGGTCCCCCACTTATAACTGCAAGGCATACATATTCCCTTTTCATATGGATTTCGCGCCAGGTAAACATAAAGCGACCGCATGGAAGCCGCATTCTCAACCGGGATGAGTTTGAAGAAATAGTTCTCCGGCGGACCTTCGTACCCATCCTCCTCAAGCACGGCGGAGATGCGCCTCATGAGATAATCGAATATTTCCACACATGTGTCGCCCGTACAACTCAATATAAGATGGATGTGGTTGGGCATTATCTCATAAGCATAGATAATAACGTCAAACTTGACTGCGATGATTGCCAGCGTGTTTACCACAAACGCAAAATGGCGGTCGGAATGGAATAAACGTTTACACATTTTTCCATCGGTACACAGATGATAATAGCCCTTGGGCATTTTGCGGTATTCCGCACGACTCCTCTTAATCTTTACCATATTTTTCCGGGCCATGGCTTGTCATGGGACGGATTCCAAACATAGGCAAGATTTGCCGTCGTAGCAAATACGGGAGAGTAAAAAGAGTGGTATCACACGAATATTTATACCTTTTTTACGATTGCCCCTATTACTACGGAACTATGGACCCGCTACGGTAGCATTATTGCCTTAAAACGTAACCACAGCGGTTCCATAGGATCCGCTGTGGTTGCATTTTTGCCCTTTTTTGACACCGGAGCGGTGCCTTGGGGGTCATTTATTGAATCTCTATGTCGTACGGGAGGCGGGCGTAGGCGGAGGTGGGTTTGTTGGAGGTGAGTTGCTGGATGGCAGGGCCCATAGCCTCAAACGGGGTGCCGGAGAGGATGGTGGGTTCCTCGTTGCCCTGGCCAAGGGCCATGCTCAGCTGCTGAGCCATGGTGAGGGGCTTGGGGAAGGAGACCACGCGGTAGTCCGCCTTGGTGTGGAGCCCGGCAAGGCCGGCTGCGTACACAATGGCGTCTTCAAGGGTGCCAATCTCGTCTACAAGTGATATGTCAAGGGCGTCAGAACCAAGCCATACGCGGCCCTGGGCAAGCTGGTCCACGCGGGTGGGCTCAAGGGAGCGGCCTTCTGCCACAATGTTCACAAAGGTGTTGTAGATGTCTTCCACTGAAGCCTGCATGTAGGCTGTTTCCTTGGCGTCGAAGGGACGCATCAGGGAGAATATGTCGCTGTGCTTGTTGGAGCCTACGGTTTCCACGTTCACACCAAACTTGTGAGTGGTCTTTGAGAACTCCGGAATCATGGAGAACACGCCTATGGAGCCGGTGATGGTGTTGGCATTGGAATATACCTTCTGGCAGCCGTTGGAGATCCAGTAGCCGCCGGAGGCTGCGTAGTTGCCATAGGATGCCACAACGGGTTTCTCCTCCTGGAGGAGAGCCAGGGCGGCGCGGATCTTCTCCGATGCGCTTACGCTTCCGCCGGGAGAGTTCACCCTGAGGACCACTGCCTTGACGGTGGCGTCCTTACGGACATCGTCAATGATTTTCACGAAGCGGTCTCCGGCTACGCCCTCGAATCCCTTGCCTTCTACGATGTCACCATCGGCATATATGATGGCCACGTTGCTGCGGCCGGGGAGGCCGAGGTCCTTGTGGGCGTTGACGTAATCGGCAAAAGGAATGAGCTTAAGGTCCTTGGAATCAGATACCTGCGCAAGGGTGCAGAGCTTGTCCAGAAGGGCCTCGTGGTCCATGAGCTCGTCTACCAGGCCGGCCTTGAGGAAGTCTTCAGGGAAGACCAGGGCAAGGTCGTCGATGAGCTTGTTGAAATCAGCCTCAGATATCTCGCGGGCGGCGGTGATCTCTGCACACATGTTGTGCCAGGCGGAGTTTATCATCACCTGGTTCTGCTCCCTGTTTTCTGCGGAAGAGGATGAACGGATGTACATCTCACCGGCGCTCTTGTACTTTCCGTGACGGATGAGCTGGACGTTTACGCCAAGCTTGTTAAGGATATCCTTAAGGAACAGCATGGTGGCGGAAACGCCTACGAGCTGATAGGTTCCACCCTTGAGATTGCCCATGTAAATCTTGTCCGCGACGGTAGAAAGGTAATATGAGCCGTTTCCGGGATTCTCCGTGTATGCAACAACGGCCTTGCCGCTGCGGCGGAACTCCTTGAGTGCATCACGGAGTTCCTCAAGGTCTGCCATGCCGGCACTCACATTGTCCGGACGGAGGAGGATATACTTTACTCCGGGATCTGCGGCGGCGGTTTCAAGAGCCTTCACGGCGTCTCTGAGGCCCACGGGGGCCACCTGCATGTTGAGGCCGCTCAGGGAGAAGGCCGGCGTGGCCATCTCTGCGGGCTGTTCGCTTAACTGTATCTCAGAAAGGTTCAGATCCAGAACGCCTTCCTTGGGAAGGACTTTGGAGGAACCGGACCCAATTGCCGACAGGCTGCCTATGAACATGAACAGCAGGAGGTACTTGATAATCTGAACAATAAGGAGCCCGCATACCACTGCGAGCAGCATTTTACCGAAATCTTTCATATAGAGGTATTGTTATTGTACAAGCAAGGTGGCGCCGTTCCAGGCCATGTGGTTCAGGTAGAACTCGTCCAGGAAATCGCTTCCCATGGAGGGAAGGTACATGGACAGTCCGCAGGCTGTGGTGATCCTGATGTTGAGGAAGTAGTCCGTGGCGGCCTTATACACTATGCACTGGTCCAGCGCAGCCTGGAGGGCGGCTTTTTCATCGGCAGTAATGCCGGCCTTGACAAGGATGTCCTTGAGGTCGTAGAAGAAGTGGCGGTCGTAGCGGAAATAGCCCTGGACGTAGTTTCCCGTCATGGTTTTGAGCTTCTCACGATACTTCTCGAACAGGGTTTTGCAAATCTCCGCCAGAGGTTCCATCTCCCTTGTATCAACTACGGATATGGTGGCGGAACGGTTCTGGGCCGATGCTCCGGGTTCCCTCTCCAGATAGGTGTCGTAGAACTGGAAATAGTCCTTGCATACCTGGACGGGGTCCGGCGTATTCTTGAGGAGACTGGTTGTAAGCGCCTTGTAATCAAAGCCCTGCGCCAGGACCTCCGTCTGCGAGAAACCAACCAGATCTGCCTTGCCCCTGAGCTGGTACGCCACCTCCACGCAGCCTGCCAGGCAGGCGTCTATGAGGAGGTAATCCATATGGAAGGGAATTGCATTTGCAAATGCGTCCAGTTCCATCTCAACTGAATTGCCGGGGATATTGTCCTGCCCGAAGCTCTTGACGGCGGGGCCGGATTCTTCTATGGGAGGGAAGCTGCGCTGGTTCCTTCCGGAGGGGGCGGAAGACCTCTTCCAGATGGTTGTGCTGCCTTTCTCGAACACACTGGGATCATTGTAATACCCGGAGGGAAGCCAGCCGGAAGCATGGGACGTGAACACCATGCCGTAGCTCTTTGCAGGGAAAAAGCTGTACGCCGTCTGGCATACTTCACGGAGGGTTTGCGGATCCGATGCGTTTACATCTTCTCCCCACACCCTGATGGTATCCCTAACCACGTTCCCGTTCTGCTTGTACATACGGAACAGGGCCGATTTAGTGGGGATTGAGTAATCCGTTACCGGGCGGCCGTTGGCGTTTATATCAGTGAGCTTGGAATATACCAGGAGGATGTGGTCCGCCCTGGTTTTCCTTTCAGGGACGAATCCTTCTTCAAGTTCCTCGATATTCTTATATAGGTATTCCGCAAGGGAATTGAAGCCTGCGGAATACAGCAGCATGACGCTTCTGGTTTCCTCTGATTCTACGCGGGTTTTCTCCGCCCACGAGTCTGCATTGCCGGAAGGATCTGCACTCTCGAAGGAGAAGTACTTGTCCCTTTGGCAGGAAACCAGTGTGCAAAGCACAAGCAGTATGACCGAAAGCCTCTTCATAGACTACAAAGATAAAGATTTTTTTCCTAAATTTGCGGATATGAAAACACTTTTCAAAATGATTCTCACTCTTTGTGCAGCTGCAGCAGTTGCAGGATGTGAAAACAAGGCTTCCAAATCGGAGGAGCCGGAATTCAAATACACCATAGATTCTTTCGCAGACCTCAAGGTCATGCGTTACCGCATTCCCGGCTGGGAAGACCTTTCCCTCCAGCAGAAGGAATATGCATATCATCTTGCAGAGGCGGCAAAATACGGCCGCGACATCCTCTGGGACCAGAACTGCAAGGATAACCTCCGTCTCCGCCACGCCCTTGAGGCCATCCTGGAGAACGTTGAGGCCGATAACGACAATCCTGAGTACCAGGCCTTCCTGGTATACGCCAAGCGCGTATTCTTCTCCAACGGCATGCACCATCATTACGCAGAGGACAAGATCCTTCCCGGATGCTCCAGGGAGTATTTCACCTCCCTCCTGGAGAAGGCCGGTGTAAATGATCCTGAGCTTCCGGAGATTGTCTTCAACCCGGCAATCTACCCCCAGCGCCGTTCCACGGAGGCCTCCGGAGACATAGTGAAGCTCTCCGCCGTCAACTTCTACGAGAACGTTTCTCGTGACGAGGTAGAAAAGTACTATGCCGGTATCATGAAGCCCAATGACCCGGAGCCCATTTCCTACGGCCTCAACACCAAGGTGGTGAAGGGAAAGGACGGCAAGGTCCGTGAGCTTCCCTGGAAGGTTGGCGGCATCTATTCCGCAGCCATCGAAAAGATTTGCGAGGAGCTTGCAAAGGCCGCCGAGGTGGCGGAAAACGACATCCAGAAGCGCGCCCTGGCACTCCTTATAGATTATTATAAGACCGGCGACCTCCGCACCTGGGACAAGTTCAACATCGAATGGGTGAAGGATACCATCGGCACCGTGGACTTCATCAACGGCTTCATCGAGGACTACAACGATCCCCTTGGCCGCAAGGCCTCCTGGGAGGGTTACGTGAACATCAAGGACTTCGAGGCCTCCAAGCGTACGGAAATTCTTTCCGCCAACGCCCAGTGGTTCGAGGACAACTCCCCGGTGGATCCCCGCTTCAAGAAGGAGAAGGTGAAGGGAGTATCGGCCAAAGTCATCAACGCCGTGTGCCTGGCGGGCGACAGCTATCCGTCCACGCCCATCGGCATCAACCTGCCCAACGCGGACTGGATCCGCAAGGAGCATGGCTCCAAGAGCGTAACCATAGCCAACATCACCCACACCTACGACTACGCCGCCCAGGAGATGCCTACCAGCACCCTCAAGGAATTTGCGTGGAACCAGAAGGAAATAGACCTGGCCAAGAAATGGGGCACCATTGCCGATGAAATCCACACGGACCTCCACGAGTGCCTTGGCCACGGCTCCGGCCAGCTCCTTCCCGGCGTAAGCGCCACGGAAATGGGAGAATACGCCAGCGCCCTTGAAGAGGCCAGGGCAGACCTCTTCGGCCTCTACTACACCGCCGACCCCAAGATGGTCGAGCTAGGCATTATGCCTGATCCTGAGGCATATAAGGCAGAGTATGCAAACTACATCCGCAACGGCCTCATGGTCCAGTTCACCCGCGTGGAACTCGGCCGTCCCAACACCGAGGCCCACATGCAGAACCGCAAGCTCATCGCCGAGTGGTGCTATGAAAAGGGCGCAAAGGACAAGGTCATAGAGAAGAAAGTCCGCGACGGCAAGACATACTTCGTTGTGAACGATTACGTGAAGCTCCGCGCCCTGTTCGCCGAGCTCCTTGGAGAAATCCAGCGCATCAAGTCTGAAGGCGACTATGAGGCCGGCAAGGCTCTCATTGAGACCTACGCCGTGAACATCGACCCCGAGCTTCACAAGGAAGTCAGGGCCCGCTACGAGGCCCTCAACCTCAAGCCCTACGGCGGCTTCGTTAATCCGGAAATAGTCCCCGTCCTCGCCGAAGACGGCTCCGTCAAGGACTACGACGTCATCTACACAGACGACTACCTTGGCCAAATGATGCTCTACGGCAAAAAGTACGGCACGCTTTGATTAAAGACTACCGAAATTACCTCATTCTCGAGCGCAGGATGTCACCCAACACGGTGGCATCCTATTGCCATGACGTTGAGGAGTTTCTGGAGTTCTATGGAGGAAATCCCCGGGACGTGAAGCCCGGGGATATTACCTCATATCTGGGCCGAAAAACGGACCAGGGCATATCCAAACGCAGCAGCGCGCGGCTTCTGAGCTCGCTCCGAAGCTTCTTCTCCTGGTGCGTGGAAGAAGGCGAAATCAAGGTTAACCCCTGCGACAGGGTGGAATCCCCAAAGCTTGGCAAGTACCTTCCGGAAGTCCTAAGCGTGGAAGAAGTCACCGCCATCCTGGAATCCGTTCCGCTTGGTCACCGTGACCGCGCAATCCTGGAAGTGCTCTACGGCTGCGGCCTCCGGGTGAGTGAGGTATCGTCCCTCAAAATGTCACACGTTTATATGGACGATGGCTTCGTGAGCGTCATAGGAAAGGGCAACAAGCAGCGCCTGGTGCCCCTTGGGGAAATGGCCGCCGACGCCATCAAGGCATACCTCCCGTCCCGTCCTGCCCCCGCCGCCCCAGCTTATGACGATTACCTCTTCCTGAACAAATTCGGCAAGCCCCTGAGCCGCGTATCCATATTCAATATGGTAAAGACCCAGGCCATGGCCGCGGGCGTGAACAAGGAAATCTCCCCCCACACCTTCCGCCACAGCTTCGCCACCCACCTCATAGAAAACGGCGCCGACCTGAGGATAGTACAAGAAATGCTCGGTCATGAGAGTATCCTCACCACGGAAATCTACACCCACATAGATTCCTCCACCTGGCACAAGTCCATTCTGGATCATCATCCAAGACGATAATAGCCGCCACGCCCGGCCCCAAGGGCCTCAACGATTCCCAGAGGCACCGATCCGGCATCAAAAACGGGCAAAAATGCAACCACAGCGGATCCTATGGAACCGCTGTGGTTACGTTTTAGGGCAATAATGCTACCGGAGCGGGCCCACAAGGCCCAGGCCCATCCAATTAGAAGGAAGTAGCGATACCCAGGAAGTCTTCTGCCTTGAGGGCGGCGCCGCCGATGAGGCCGCCGTCGATGTCTTTCTCTGCGAAGAGTTCCTTTGCGTTGGAAGGCTTGCAGGAGCCGCCGTAGAGGATGGTGAGATCATCGGCTACCTTGGGACCGAACTTGCCCTCGATGACGTTGCGGATGCAGGCGTGGATTTCCTCGGCCTGGGCGGCGGTGGCAGTCTTGCCGGTGCCAATTGCCCAGACGGGCTCGTATGCAATCACGATGTTCTTCATGTCTTCTGCGGTGAAGTTGAAGAGGACGTTCTTGGTCTGCTCGGTAACAACCTGGAAGTGCTTGCCGGCTTCGCGCTCGTCAAGATTCTCACCAACGCAGAGGATGACCTTGAGGCCTGCCTCCAGGGCGAGTTTGGTCTTAACGACGAGCTTCTCATCGGTCTCTCCATAGTACTGACGGCGCTCGCTGTGGCCAAGGATGGTGTACTGGCAGCCGATGGAGGTGAGCATGTTAACTGCAACCTCACCGGTGTATGCACCTTTCTCATGGTCTGCGCAGTTCTGGGCGGAGAGCTTTACCTTGGAACCCTTCAGGGCCTCTGCCACAGGGGCCAGATGGGTGAAAGGAGGAGCTACTACCAGCTCTACGTTTGCGGGGAGATCCTTTGCTTTTTCAACAACTTCTTTGGCGAGCTGTACGCCCTCCGGGACGGTGGTGTTCATTTTCCAGTTCCCGGCTACGATATACTTTCTCATTTCGTTTTATCTTTAGATTCCCGGGACAAGCCCGAGAATGACGGTACTACTTAGCTGAAATTACGGCGGAGGCGATGGAGTTCAGTTTTACGTCAACGGAGTCGGCGCGGGAGGCGAGGATGCAAGGGACTTTGGTGCCAACAAGGAAGCCGGCCTGGCGTACGCCGGTGGCGAGCTTGGAGTTGGTTTTCCAGAAGACGTTTGCGCTCTCGATGTTGGGGAAGAGCAGGCAGTCTGCATCTCCGGCCACGGGGCTCTTGAGCTTCTTGATTTCCACTGCTTCCTGGTCAATAGCAACGTCCAGGGCAAGAGGGCCGTCACCGATGGCCTTGATCTGGCCGCGGTCGCACATCTTGGCAAGCATAGCGCCCTCTATGCAGGCGGGCATGGAATCAAGCATCTGCTCCGATGCGGCGATGAAGGCAATCTTAGGCATTGCAATGCCGAAGCTCTTTGCCACGCCGGTAACGAAGCCGGCCAGCTTTACCTTCTGGCGGAAATCCGGCTGAGGGATAACTGCCATGTCCGTAAGGAAGAGCAGCTTGTGATAGTTGGGGTTCTCAATGACGCCAACGTGGGAAAGGAGACCCTTTGCAGGGAGCAGACCCACTTCCTTGTTAAGGATGGCGCGGAGGAACTTGTCCGTGGAGCACAGGCCCTTCATGAGGACGTCGCCCTCACCGTCGTGGACCATCTGGACGGCCTTTGCAACGGCCTTGAGTTCATCCTTTTCAGGGACGATGGTGAACTTTGACGGATCTATCTTGCAATCTTTGCAAACGGCGTCGATGAGGTCAGGATCGCCAACCAGGGTGGTGGTTACGAAGCCTTTGTCCGTTGCAAGGGATGCAGCCTCAATGGAGTGGGAATCCACACCCCAGGCGACGATCATTCTCTTGCAGATTCCTTTTGCCTGAAGCTCGGCAAACAAGTCATTGAAAGATGTAATCATGGTTATTGTAGGTTTATTCTTGGTTATCAAGTACTAGGTGCATGGTGTCACGGGCAATCACAAGCTCCTCGTTGGTGCAGATGAGGGCGGCCTTCACGGTGGAATCCTCCGTGGTGATGATGGCATCCTCTCCCCAGGCAACGTTTGCCTCGTAATCTACCTTGAGGCCAAGGTAGGAGAAGTTCTCCAGTACGCGGCGGCGCAGGCGGCTGTTGTGCTCTCCGATACCGCCGGTGAAGACTATGAGGTCTACGCCGTTCATGGCTGCAATGTAGGAGCCGATGTTCTTGATGATATCGTACGTGTACTTCTTGAACACGAGTTTTGCCTTGGGATCTCCGCCGTTTGCGAGCTCGTCAAGCTCACGGGCGTCGGACGTCTTGGTGGAAACGCCAAGGAAGCCGGACTTGCGGTTGAGGATGGTGGTCATCTCGTCCGGATCCACGCCCAGTTTCTTCTCCAGATAGAGCACTGCGTTGGCGTCTATGTTACCTACGCGGGTGCCCATGATCATGCCCTCAAGCGGGGTGAAGCCCATGGAAGTATCTACGCACTTGCCGTTGAGGATGGCGCAGATGGAACTGCCGGCTCCAAGATGGCAGGTGATGATCTTGCTGTTGTTGATGTCCAGGCCGGCAAGCTTTGCGCCTACGCCGGCTACGAACTGGTGGGACGTGCCGTGGGCGCCGTAACGGCGTACGCGGTATTTCTCATAATACTCATAGGGCAGGCCATACATGTATGCATAGGCGGGCATGGTCTGGTGGAATGCGGTATCGAAGGTAACAACCTGCGGAACGGAGGGAAGGACTTCCTGCATTGCACGGATACCCAGGAGGTGGGCAGGGTTGTGAAGCGGCGCGAAGTCTGCGCAGAAGGTGATTTTGTCGATGACGTCGTCGTTCACGAGGACCGACCCGGAGAAGAAATCTCCACCCTGCACGATACGGTGACCTACCGCCTCGATGTCTTCCAGGGATTTGAGGACGCCGGTCTTGGGGTCCGTAAGGGCGGCCAGGATGAGCTGCATGCCCACTTTGTGGTCCGGAATGGGAACGTCCGTGACGATTTTGTCCTTGCCGGCGGGGGCGTACTGGAGCACTCCGGCGGGGAGACCGATCTTTTCTGCAATACCCTTGGCGATTACGTCAAAGACGTCGTCGCTCTTCATGTCCAGAAGCTGATACTTGATGGATGAGCTTCCGCAGTTGATAACTAGAATGATCATATTTGGAATATTTGATATTTTTCAGCTATATCTTTGCAAATATAGCAAATTATTATGTAATTTTGAAACGTATGGCTGAGGCGAAGAGCATAGAATCCCTGTCGCTGTTTTTTACGGCAGGCGCGGCGGCGGGATCACTCCTTGCCGGCTCTTCCGCGGGGTACGTCTGCGCCATACTCCTGCCCCTTGCGGCTCTCCCCTATTTCCTCCGTGAAAAAATCCTGAAAACCAATGCCAAGGCCATTGGGGCGCTGTTTTGCATCACCTTCCTGGCCCTTGGGATGTTCTGCGCCCTCAACGCCTCAATGATTCCAAAAACCGGCGGCAATCCGCTCACGGATTTTGCCGCGGAATGCGCAGAAAAACTAAAAACTGTGATTGCCGGCATACCGTTCAAAAGCAGCGGAACCGCGCCGCTCCTGCAGGCGCTGTTCACCGGGGACCGCAGCGCCCTGCCGCCGGAGCTCACAGCGGCTTTCCGGCGTAGCGGCGCCTCCCACATCCTGGCCCTTTCCGGGCTCCACATGGGAATAATCTACATGGTATTTGACAGGCTGTCCAAAGTGCTTGGCCGCTCCCCCGCCGCCAGGTACGTGAGGTTCGCCGCAATGATCCTTGCCGCCGGCTTCTTCACCATAATGACCGGCGCCTCGCCGTCCATTGTGAGAGCCTTCCTTTTCATACTCATCAACGAAGTCCTAACGCTCACGGCAAGGCCGCGGAAGGCCGTGAGGGTGCTATGCCTTGCCCTCCTGGTGCAGCTGGTGCTGCAGCCGGAGGTTATATCCACACTTGGCTTCCAGCTCTCCTACCTTGCCATGGGAGGCATTTTCATCCTGTATCCCGTGATGGAAAAATGGTACCCGGAGAGCAGAAGCCCGCTTCGCCGGGTATGGAAAAGTGCCGCGCTGGCAATTAGCTGCCAGGTATTCACCGCCCCGCTGGTGTGGCTCCGCTTTCATACCTTCCCCCGCTACTTCCTCCTCACCAACCTCATGGCGCTGCCGCTCACAACTGTCCTTATGACATCGGCCTTGATTACAATAACGCTGGCGGCAGCCGGGATGGCGCCGGAGGTACTTGTGAATATTACAGACTGGATCTGTTCCCTCCTCACGGGAACGCTGGAGATTATTGCTTCCTTACCGTAAAGCCCGGTGAGAGCCAGGTTTGCATGGAACCGTCCGGTGCCTGGAACACAAGACAGCCCTCTATGGAGGGATCCCCAAGAATATGCTCCTGCGCCCTTTCCAGGCCTATAACCATGCACCAGGTGGCAAGGGCATCCGCATCTGCGGAACTCACTGAACTCACAATGCTGGCGCTAAGAAGATTGTGCTCCACCGGGTAGCCGGAGACGGGGTTTATGGTATGGGCGTACTTGTGGCCGTCGCGGATGTAGAACTTGCGATAATTGCCGGAAGTGACTATGCCGGAGGGCTTTCCGGCGGACACCCAGACGGTTTCCATGGGGCGTTTCTCCTCCGTGGGATTGTCTTCCGGGCGGTCTATGCCCACCGCCCACGGCTGGCCGTTAGGGTTAAGCCCGTCGCACCAGATTTCGCCAATGTCTACCAGCATGTCCCTGACGCCAATGGAATAGAGGTATCGGGCCACCTGGTCACAACTGTAACCCTGCGCTATAGCATTGTAATTGAGGCGGGGATTTCCAAGATCCGCAGGGTCCAGGACGCCGTCCTTTACCGGCAGCTCCGCGGGGAGAAGGCGCATTCCGCAGCTCTGGAGCAGGTCCTCTATCTCCTGGGCCGATGGGAATTCGCTGCTGCGGAACCCGAAGCCCCAGGCATCGTACAACGGGCCTGCTGCAAAGTCCAGGGCACCGCCGGAGCGCTTCCACAGCTCATACCCCATCCTGTACATTTCCAGGAACATGGGAGTGGGACTTATCTTTTCCCCCGCATTGAAGCGGGAAATGAGGGAATTCCTGTTGTAGCCCGAGAGAGTAGTGTCTATTCCCGTCAGGATAGCATCTATGCTGTCCTTTACGGCCTCTGCCGGAAGGGATACTCCTGCAGTGTTGTATTTGACGGTGTAGGTCCCGCCCTGGGCATAGCCCGAAATCTGCACGTAACGGCCCCTGCCGCCGGAACATGACGCCATAAGTAGCATTGCAGCAAGTATGACCCACTTTCTCATATTGGCAAGAAATTTGTGCAAATTTATCCAAAAATTACGATATTTGCAGTCTATACGCGCATTTAGAATGAAAAAACTGTCCATATACCTTGCAGCCCTTATATGCCTCACCATGGCCTGGTCCTGCAAAGACGATGAAGATACAACCAGCATCTCTTCTCTCACCGGTCTTTCCATGGAAGGAGATGTGGCATTCGTAGCAAAGGGAGACACCCAGCATATCACGCTCAACGTCTCCAAACTCAAATCCACCTCCGGCACTCTCCCCGAGACCATCGGCATCTACTATCAGGTAAATACCGCCAAAAGGGACACCCTCACCAAGGATATAAAGAAAGACCCCAACTTCACAATCAATTACAAGGTCGACACCCTGGGTTTCTATACCCTCACGGCCTATGCGTTTGACAAGACCAGCCAGACTTACAGTTCCTCCGCCACCACAAGTTTCCGTGCCATAGATCCCAAAACCGCCCTCACGGGCTTTTCCGGGATGGCTCCAACAGGCAAAAAGTATATCGAAAAGAGCATCGGCGGGCTCACATGGATGGCCCAGAACCTGTATGAGACCACTGCTGGCCTGTCCTATGAGAGCTGCGGAGTAATGGATTCCGTATTTGGCCGGTACTACACTTACGAGGAAGCCCTCACGGCATGCCCCGACGGCTGGCGCCTTCCCACCCAGGCAGAATGGGATGCCCTCGGAACAGATGCCGGCGCCCTCATGGTAAACGCCCTGTTCCTTGACAGCCCCCTCTGGAGCTACAGCAAGGAAGTTGACATAACCAACGCCAGCGGTTTCAACGCAATCCCCACAGGCTACATTGACCGTACGGGCGGTGTAAGCTCCAACAGCGGAGACAAAGAATACGCCATCTTCTGGACCGCCGATGCAAAAGACGCATCCCTGGCCCACTACCGCTACATCTTTGGGACCAACCCGGTGGTACAAAAAGGCGAAGGAAGCAGAACTTCCCTCGCCCTCAGCGTCCGCTGCGTGAAATAGATTACCGTAAATCAGTTACGATATAATCCTCAGGAAGCGATTTCACATCCACAGTGAAGTCGCTTTTTCCTTCCTTGGCGCTGAACTTTATACCCGTAAGAACGAAGCGGGCTTTGGTGTCATCGTCCAAAGTAAGGGTGATGTCCATCGAATCCTTATCCGAGGAATTGACCTTGATGCGGTCCAGATAGTTCCTGTAGGAGCCTATGAAAAGGGCGGGGTTGGTGAACATGTCTTCCTTCTCCACATTTTCAACAACGGCCTCGCGGGCCTCAGGGTCCACGCTCAGGCGGGTTTCGCCGTCGCTGGTGACCTTGATTCCAAGGCCATCCATCACGTAGCAGTTATCTTCTACCATCACGTCACCATCCGTGACGGGGGTGAAATCACCGCCCTCACGGGAAAGGCTGTATGTGTAGTGGAACGTTGCGCGGCTGTCCTTAACCTTGTCCAACATCTTGATGCCCTGGGCCTGGAGACCCAAGGTGAGGGACAGGGTTAAGAGAGCTGTTATTATCCTTTTCATTGTTGTTGTTGCAAGAAGGGTCTTAGTTTCTCTTCCAGTTCCGCAAGGTCCTTCACAAGAACCTCGCGGGGCTTTGCACCGTTCTGGGGGCCTACAATGCCTGCGGCTTCCAGTTGGTCCATCACTCTACCTGCTTTTGCATATCCCATGCCAAGACGGCGCTGCAGGTCAGAAGTTGAGCCTCTCTGGTTGATAACTATCATGCGGGCGGCTTCTTCGAAGCGCTCGTCAATGGCCTTCATGTCCACCATTCCGCCGGAGCCGTCGTCCCCTTCCGGTGCGGGAGGTTCAGGCAGGTAGAACGGCGTATTGTAACTCTTCTTATAACCAATTTGGCTTCCCACGGCCTTGGTAAGGTCCACAATCTCATCGTTGCCTATGAAGGCGCACTGGACCCTTTCCATCTCAACGCCACTGTACAGCAGCATGTCTCCGCGGCCGATGAGCTTGTCTGCTCCCGGCTGGTCCAGGATGGTTGCGGAGTCTATCCTGGAGGTGACGCGGAAGGCTATCCTCATAGGGAAGTTGGCCTTGATGAGGCCGGTAATGACGTCCACCGTAGGACGCTGTGTGGCCAGGATTACGTGCAAGCCTGCCGCACGGCCCTTCTGGGCCAGGCGGATTACGGACGTGGTTATGCTGCGGGCCATGGCCTTGGATTCCGGACCGGCGCCCACGGACATGGTGAGGTCTGCGTACTCATCTATCACAACCACTATGTACGGGAGGAAATGATGGCCTTCGTCGGCCCTCAGGTGGTGCTCCTTGTACTTCTGGTTGTATAGCTTGATATTGTTTACAAGCGCCTTGGAGAGGAGCTCGTAACGGTTGTCCATCTCCACGCACAGGGACTGTAGCACGGCGGCGGCGTCCTTGGCGTTCTTCACAATGGCGCGGTCTTTTTCTTCCTGCTCGCTGGTGGCGCCGGGAAGCACTGCCAGGAAGTGGTGCAGGAGGGATCCGTAGGCGGAGAATTCCACCATCTTGGGGTCCACGAACACGAACTTGAGCTCCGACGGGTGCTTGGAATACAGCAGCGAAGCAACTATCACGTTAAGGCCCACGGACTTACCCTGCTTGGTGGCACCGGCAACCAGAAGGTGCGGGGCGTCGGCAAGGTCGAATACCTTCACGTCCTGGGAAATGGTGTAGCCAATTGCCACGGGGAGTTCCGCCTTGCTTTCCCGAAAGGCCGGGCTGTTCAGGAGGGCCTTCAGAGGGACGATGGAGGATTTGTCGTTGGCCACCTCTATGCCCACGGAGTCCGACAGAGTGGTGATGCGGACGCCGCGCGCGTTGAGGGCGATAGCAATATCGTCCTGAAGCTGACGTATGGTGGAGATTTTAACGCCGGGGGCCGGGTAAACCTTGTACAGGGTAACCGTGGGGCCTACTATGGCCGTAACGTCCGCCAGCTGGACCTTGTAGTTGGCCAGGGTTGCGCGGATCTTGTTGTTGTTACGGGAGAGCTCGTCCTGAGAGACCTCGTGGCGGGCGTTGGCGTAATCTCCGAGTATGTCGATGGACGGGACCTTGTAGTACGGAAGGCCGTCCGGCGGATCCAGGCGGTTGTCGATGGGTTTGAGCGGCTCCTTCACCTCCTGCTCCAGGGTATCGTCCGTAACCACGGTAATCCCCGGCTCTTCTTCCTCCTTCTTCTCCCTCTTCTTCCTTTCCTTCACCGGCTTTTCATCTTCCTCTACCTCTTCCAGATCCTCTTCCTCCCCTTCCTCAGGCGCCGGCGTGTTGTACACGTACACCGGCTCCGGCTCAACCACGGGTTCCGGTTCAATCACAGGCTCCTCCGGTTCCGGCTCCACGCGTTTGCGGCCCATGATCCAGTCGCTGAACCTCCTACTCATGCAGTACAGCCAGGCAATCACAAGCACAAGCAGGATACAGCCGGTGACTATGATGCCAAGGCTGGAGAAGGCATTCACCAGCGCGGTGCCGCAGCGGCCGCCGAGGCCACCGCCGAAGATGTATTCCTTACCAATGACGATTCCAGCATACGCGAGTATCCAGGAAAGGAGGAAAGTAAGCGTGAGAAGGCCGTAGAAGGCCTTTTTGAGGTTAATCTTGGACTGTGACCAGAGGAGCTTTATGCTCCAGAGGATGAAGAAAAGGACTATGCAAAGGGCAGCTACGCCAAAGGAATCCGTGACCAGGAACTTGCCCAGGGAGAAGCCGCTGGTAGAGGCGGCGTTTACCACCTCCGTTCCGGGGACATGACTCTGGTCTACCTTCCAGGAAGTAAGGTATGAGACCACGGATACCGTCATCCAGACGGTGAGGATGAGCACAACAGCAATGCCGGCATAGCGGATGCCGGTGCGCTTGCGGTCGTCCAGACGGGCGTTTATCTTTTCCCTAAGACTCATTTTTTCTTCTTCTTGTAGCCACGGTTATATTTGCCGCCCTTGTTCTGGAAGCCGAGGTTCATGCCCGGACGGGAGAACTGGGCGTCGGAAGATATCTTGGAAAGCTGAATTCCTTCAGGGACGTTGATACGGCCGCCGGAGAGGCGGTGGATATCGGCAAAGATTGTCTCGTCCGCCACGGTGTCCTTGTTCCAGATGAGGTACTGCTGCCTCATGTAGATGGCCAGGGAGCGGATCATGGCGGTTTTAACCTCGCCGTCTTCCTGCTCCGCTATGAGGTTCATGATGTTCTCTATATTGCGGCCGTAGTGGCGGGCCTTGATGGGCTGTGTATTTAGCGGAATGGGATCCGGCTTGCTGGCGGCAAGCTCCGGCAGCGGCTTGGGATACGGTGAATCCACGTCCAGGTCATAGCCGGCAATCATGAAAAGGTGGTCCCAGAGCTTCTGCTTCCAGTTTTCCTGCTGGTGAACCTGCGGATTAAGGCTTTCCATAACCTTAACCACGGCCGCGGCCTGCTCCGTACGCTTTGCCTTGTCCGGAATGTCCCTGAGCTGCTCTACCATCTTGAGCACGTTGCGTCCGTACTCCGGCATTCCCAGCTTCTCAACCTCCGTGTTATAGTATAATTTGATGGTATTTTCGCTTGCTTCCATAGACTCTTAATTACATTAAGGCAAAGATAAGGATTTTTTGTCAATTGCTATATTTTTTCTACATTTGCTCCTGAAACTTAAACCGTACTCCCCATATGTTTGGACTTAGACCGGATGGAAAACAGGTCAAAGACGTAGACCCCATCCAGCGGATTATGCCGCATATCATGAAGCACAGGCACGACTCGCAGAACCTCACAAGCTACGACGTCCCGTGCGAACCCTTCGACGCATTCATCAAGCAGGAACTGGCAGAAGGCTCATCGTACAACTATATGCACATTGTGATTGCCGGAATAGTGCGACTTACGGGCCTGTTCCCCCGCATCAACCGTTTCATCATGAACGGCCGCATATATAACCGCAACTCAATCCAGGTGTCCTTCGTGGTGAAGAAAGGCCTCAGCGCCGATGCCGCAGACACCACCGTCAAAATCGACTTTACCGGCCAGGAAACCATAGCAGAAGTACGTGACAAGGTGAACGCCGCCATCATGGCCAACAACAACATGGACGCCAACAACGGCACGGACAAACTCGCCCGCCTCATCACCTTCACGCCCAACTTCCTCATATCCTTCTTGGTGGGGACGATAAAGTTCCTGGACAAGCACGGAATGCTTCCGGCGGCTATCCTGAGGGTGAGCCCCTTCCACACATCGGCCTTCGTGACCAACCTCAAATCCATTAAGGGACCGTCCATTTTCCATCACCTATATGACTTCGGCACCACGGGTCTTTTCTTCGCGATGGGAAAAGAGGCCATGGTACCGGTAGTTTCCGGTAAGGAAATCGTTATTGGCAAGCGCATGCCCATGCAGATTGTGACAGACGAGCGCTTCTGCGACGGCTTCTACTTTGTTACCGCGCTGAAGAAACTCCGTGAACTGTGGAACAACCCGGCCCTCATGAAAGAGCGGTTGGAGGAACTGGCCAGTGACGTCAAAGTCATCGACCGCCACAGCTACCGCAAGCGCAATCAGGGATAATTATCTTATTCCAAGAAGTTTGTGCGTCTGGAGAGACAGGCGCCACCAGGGGTGCGACTTGATGAAGTCTATGCATTCCTGGTTTATTTTTGCGTTCTTTTCAGGGTTGCCGGTGTCGCAGGGCTGGAGGAAAAGGTGGTCGCAGGGGAAGCCGGCAAAGGACTCGATGAATCCCTCGTCAGGCTTCTGGAAGACCAGTTTGAGCTCGTTGGCGCGGGTCAAGGCCAAGCCGGCCTTGGGGCTTACTGTGATCCAGTCTATGCCATCAGGAGCCTCTAAGGTGCCGTTTGTTTCAAGATGAAGCTTGAAGCCGGCGGCGTGGAGTGCGGAAATCAGCGAAGGGTCCAGCTGCAGAAGCGGCTCACCGCCGGTGATGCATACACGGCGGCACTCCCCTGCCAGACGAAGGACCTCCGCGACTATTTCATCGGCAGTCATTTCCGTGAAGGAGGAGAAATCCGTGTCGCAGAAGGGGCAGGAAAGGTTGCAGCCGGAAAGGCGCAGGAACACCATGGGCGTTCCCGTCCAGAAGCCTTCTCCCTGCAGGCTCAGGAATATCTCATTTACCCTGTACTTCATAAGCGGCCATGTTCATCTCGCTCTCCCAGACCTCAACGCGGTAGGCGTTCTCCACGTTGTCGCAGATCCATTTGGCAATGTTCTCCGCCGTGGGATTGAAGTCGAAGACATCATTCAGGTTCTTATGGTCCAAAGCACCTGAAATCTTCTTCTTGATGTGGGTGAAATCCGTCACCATGCCGTCCTGGTTGAGTTTTTCGCTCTTGCAGTAGATCTTCACAATCCAGTTGTGGCCGTGCATTTCCTCGCACTTGCTCTCATAGGAAAGCATGAGGCTGTGGGCGGAAGAGATTTCCAGTCTTTTACAAACGTAGTACATATCTATAGCGTTTTATTTATCCATTTGCCGCGGGCAAGGCGGACGATGAAAATGATGCCCCTGAACGTGAGTTCAATTGCCATGCAAATCCAGAAGCCCACAAGGCCGTAGCGGCGCGTCATGAAGATGGCGGGAATAATCCTCACAATCCACATTGAGCCAAGGTTCATCCAGCTTGGCCACTTGGTGTCTCCTGCGCCAACGCAGGCGCCGTAGGCAACTATTGACGCCGCATATCCAATCTCCGCAAAGGCTTCTATCCGCAGCACGCGGCCGCCCAGGGCTATCACATCTGCATCCGGGGACATTAGTCCTATCATCTGCGGTGCAAATATAAACATTAAAATTGCAAGTACACCCATTACCCCCATTCCAAGGAATGTTGTTATCCATGCAAAGCGCTTTGCCAGGGGCTTGCGCCCGGCGCCTATGGACTGGCCAACAAGTGTTGTGGAGGCATCCGCAATGCCGTAACCGGGCATGTAGCAAAGGCTTTCCGCCGTAATTGAGAAGGAGTTTGCAGCAATGGCAACGGTGCCCAGCGGCGCCACAATCACGGTGGCCGCAATGTAGCCGCCGCGCATGAGGATGTTCTGGAAGGCCATGGGGCCCGAGATGCCCCAGGCACGCTTCATCACCTCCCTGGTGGGCCTGAAGCTGCCCTTCTCCTTAACGAACTTGAGCTCCTTTGAGCCGAAGGCCAGGAACGAGAACATGGCAATACCGGTAATGAGTTCCGCCAGGCCACTGCCTATGGCGGCGCCTGTCACACCCATGTCCAGGCCGTATATGAAGACGTAGTTGAACACCACGTCCAGAACGCACATCCCTATTGCCAGAAGGCTTGGGACCTTCATGTTGCCGCTTGCCTGCAGGAAGTACGCGCACATCCAGTCCAGCTGCATGGCCGGCATGAATGCGGACATTATGAAAAAGTACTTCCCAGCATCTCCCACGATGTCTTCCCCGCCGCCAAGCCAATGCGGCAGCGCCCCGGAGATTGACATTCCCAGCACCGCCATGCATACGCTGAACACCATTGCAAAGGCCAGTCCCTGCCGGAGCACGTCCCTGGCGCCCTTGAAGTCGTTGGCGCCAATCCTGTGCGCCACCTGCACGGAAAAGCCGCTGGTGACCGCCATGCTGAACCCGCCGAACATCCACAGGCAGGTACTCACAAGGCCTATCGACGCTCCCGCCGCCGCCCCCAGATGCCCCACCATGGCGGAGTCTATGTACTGCATGAGCACGGAGGACAGCTGCGCCAGTATTGCCGGATAGCTCAGGAAAAGCGCAAGCTTCACCTGCTGGAAGCCCGTCAGAGCTCCGCCGTCACGGATTTTGGCTAAGAGTATGTCTTTTTCACCCTTCATAAGGAGGAACTTCTCTTCTATCTATGAGGTCACGGAGGACGGAGAGGTAGGAGTCGGTGGCGGTGCCGAAGGCGGCTTTGAGGTCCTGGAGGGTGTAGGAGCCGCCGTGGGCGGCAATCCAGGCCTTTAGGGACTGGGCCAGCTCACGGGGCTTAACGGCGGCGGCGCGGCATATGTCGCAGCTGCCGCAGGGGGCGCTATCCTCCTGGCCGAAGTAGCGGAGGAGGTACTGGCTGCGGCAGGTATCGTCCTCTGAGGCATACTCCATCATGGTTTCCACGCGCTCCCTGTAGGTGCTCCTCAAGAGCGCATACCGGTCCGGGGAAAGCTTTACGTTACCGGGACGAAGGCGGTCATGCGCGATGAAAAGGACGTTGGCATGGTCCTGAGGGATGTACCTTATGATATGATTCACGCTGAGCCCGTAGAGCAGCTGGCGGAGCATGGTCACGGTGACGCCGCTCTTGGCGGCTACGAGTTCCTCGTCGATGGGCGTTGCAAAGGAGAACAGGCCCGTGTAGTTTCTCATGAGGGCTTCCAGGACGTTTTCCATTAGAGGATCCGGGAGCTCCACGCCGTAAAGGGCGGTGCGCTCCACCTCAATACGCACTCTGGTCTGGATATCCATGTCTTCCGCCAGGGTCCAATGGCCCTCGCGCTCAATGTATTTGATGGCGTAATATGCCGACGCCTTCTGCAGGCGGAAGTGCTTGCAGAACTCGTCTATATCCAGCTTGAGCATCCTCCCCGCGCCCGCATCATACGGGATCTCGAAGAAGACGTGCATCTTGTGATAGATGTCTTCTATGTACTCCAGGGACGGAAAAGACACGTTTTCCAGCTGCTTCAACCGAGTAACGTCCGTGCCGTTCCAGAGCAGCACGGCGTACGACGGCTTGCCGTCACGCCCGGCGCGTCCCGCCTCCTGGAAGTAGGCTTCCGGGGAGTCCGGCATATCGGCATGGATCACGAAGCGGACGTCCGGCTTGTCTATACCCATTCCGAAGGCGTTGGTGCATACCATCACGCGGGTTTTGCCGGATTTCCAGTCCTCCTGCCTTTCCGCACGGAGAATGGGGCCGAGTCCTGCGTGATAGAATGAGGCCGATATTCCCGACGCGGCCAGCGCGGTGGCCATTTCCCCGGCCTTGTCACGGCTTCGGACATAGATGATTCCGGTACCGGGAACGCCCTGGCACACGGCCCTAATCTGCCCCAGCTTATCCTGGGTATGACGGACGATATAGCTCAGATTCGGTCTTTCGAAGCCGGACCTCAAAACATTCGGCTCCTTGAACTTGAGGTTCTCCATTATGTCCTTTGCAACCAGCGGCGTGGCGGTTGCCGTGAGGGCAATCACGGGGGCGTCTATGCTTGAGCGGAGCTCCCCTATCTGCAGATACGGCGGGCGGAAGTCATAGCCCCACTGGGAGATGCAGTGGGCCTCGTCCACCACAATGTAGGAGACCTTCATCACGCTTGAATACGCCCTGAAAAGCTGCGTCTGGAGGCGCTCAGGGCTAAGGTACAGGAACTTGTAGTCCCCGTACGCGGCGTTGTTCAGGGCAAGCTCAACCTCGTGCCTGTTCATGCCCGCATGGACGGCAATTGCCCTTATCCCGCGGGCCTGGAGGTTCTGCACCTGGTCTTTCATGAGGGCTATGAGCGGGGTAACCACAATGGCAATCCCCTCCTTCATCATTGCAGGCACCTGGAAGCACACGGACTTGCCGCCTCCCGTGGGAAGGATTGCAAGGACGTCCCGCCCTGCGGCGGCCTCATTCACAATCTCTTCCTGCATGGGGCGGAAACTCTGGTATCCCCAGTATTTATGCAATACCTCAAGTGCAGTCATAGCATACAAATATACTAAAAAAAGAGGAAGGTCCGGAAAAAATCCGAACCTTCCACACTCTGCAGCAATAGACGCTATCCGTCCGTTCTGTACTCAAGCAGGTCCCCGGGCTGGCAGTCCAATGCCTTGCATATGGACTCCAGGGTGCTCAGGCGCACTGCCTTGGCCTTTCCGCACTTTAGGATGGAAAGGTTTGCCGGGGTAATCCCCACTTTCTCTGCCAGTTCTCCGGAACTCATCTTCCGGCGGGCAAGCATTACATCTATATTGACGATAATAGCCATAACTACTTCTTTTCATCTGCGGGCTGCTGCTCCTCGGGAGCCGCTTTTCCCTTGAGGTATGACGGGAGTTCCATGCCGGCCATCTTGAAGAGGTCGTCCAGCGGGGGAACGGATTTCATCATACCGGAGATGAAATTGGAAGTGGCAGTCTTGCCGTTTTCGCCGGAACCGGTGTCCCAGACGGTGACCTTGTCTATGTTGATGCCCTTCACGGCCTCTACCTGGGTCTTTACCAGTTCAGGCAGCTTGTCCGCAATCATCATCAGAACGGCCTTCTGGGCGTCGCCTTCCGCGGCGGTTACCAGGCTCTTGAAACCATCGGCCTGCTTGGTGAGGATCTCGAAGAGACCGCGGGCCTGGGCGTCCATCTTGGCGTAGATGGCATCGGCCTCACCCTTTGCCTTACGGCGGGCCTGCTCTGCTTCTGCCTCAGCCTCGATGATCTTCTTTTCTTTGTCGATTTCCGCGGCGACCACGATGTTGGCCTTCTGGGTAGCCTGCTCACGTTCGGCACGGGCAAGCTCAGCGTCACGCTCGCTCTGGTATGCCTCCTGGAGAGCCTTTGCGGCCTGGACCTTTTCTGCGGCCACAGCCTGGCGCTCTGCCTCTGCGGTCTTCTGACGACGGAGGGCGTCGGAGTTGGCGATCTCGATCTTTGCGCTGTTCTCACCCTTCACGGCGTCTGCGTCTGCGGCGGCAACGTTCACGCGGGTGTCCTTATCGGCCATGGCCTTACCGGTTTCACCGTAACGGTTCTGCTCGGCCACGCTCTTCTTGGCGTCGTTGATGGCCTTGGCGGCGGCTTCCTTACCGAGGGCCTCGATATAGCCGGACTCGTCGCGGATATCGGTGACGTTCACGTTGATGAGCTTAAGGCCGATTTTACGGAGCTCAGCCTCAACGTTGGCGGAGACGGATGCAAGGAATTTATCGCGGTCGGCGTTGATTTCCTCGATGTCCATGGTTGCGATGACCAGACGGAGCTGACCAAAGAGGATATCGGTGGCGATGCTCTGGATGCTGTCCGTGGACAGGCCAAGCAGGCGCTCTGCGGCGTTGGTCATGACCTCGGGCTCCGTGGAAATACCGACGGTGAAGCGGCAGGGAACGTCAACGCGGATGTTCTGCTTTGACAGGGCGTTGGTGAGGTTGCACTCAATGCTGATGGGTTTGAGGTCAAGGTATGCATAATCCTGGAAGACGGGCCAGATGAAGGCTGCGCCACCATGGATACACTTTGCGGAAGATTTACGGCCTGTTTTACCGTAGATGACAAGGATCTTGTCCGAAGGGCAGCGGCGATAGCGCCTGAGGATGGCGGCCAGGGTGACGAACACCACGGCCACAAGGATAAGGATAAGGGTAATCTGTGGCATAGCTGAAACTTATTTATTTAAATTGTATACGAATTTGATTCTTCCACAAGTACGGTGTTGGAGTCAATGACGTCCACCACGCGGATGGGAGCGCCTGTCTTGAGGGTGTTGTCACTCTCCGTGATGGCATCGTACTCACGTACGGCTCCGTTGATGGTGATCTGGACCTTGCCGGTGCCTCCGCGCGCGGCAGGGATGGTGAGGTATACCTTGCCCTCGCAGCCCTTGGCGGCGGTTGTGACGTCAATGTTTCCGCTCTGCTGCATGGAAGACAGCCACTTGAACAGATACATAACTGCAGCAACCAGCGCCGCGCCTATGAGGACGGACACGATGATAAGGACCGGAACGGACGTGATGCTGTCCTGCAGGAGGATAACGCTCCAGCCGAAGCCCAGCAGGAAGTTCACGAAGTTGCGGAACGTGTACAGGTTGGAGCCGCCTTCAATGTTGGACAGGTCTGCTCCGTCCATGGATGTGTCAATGTCAACGTCCATGTCGAAGTTTGAATCCGCGTCCGCACCCACGAACGTGAGGATGCTCTGGATTACAAAAACCAGCGTGGCAAAGAGGGTCACGCCCCAAACGACTTTCATAATTAGGCTTAAGGAAGCCCACCAGGTAGCAATCATGGCAATTAAATTTTGTTTGTTGCTGCAAATATAATAAGAAATTATTGAATTGCAATAAAAATTTATAAAATTTTGCGAAATTTTTATTCTATTACCTTACCAAAGGGGAAAATCGTGCCCACAGCCATCTTGAAATGCTGCACGCCAAACGGCACTCCCACTATAGTGATGCAGAAGATAAGTCCGAAAATCATGTGCAGGATGGCAATCTCCCACCACCCCAGCAGGATCCATATCAGGTTCATCACCACCGACACGCACCCCGGCTCATTGGGCCCGTCCACAAGCTTGTGCCCAAACGGCCACAGCGCATACGTCCCCAGCTTGAACAGCTGCACCCCGAAAGGAATACCTATAATAGTAATACACATGATAAGGCCCACGATATAATAAATAAGGGCAATAATAATCCCTCCCAGTATGAGCCAGAAAAAGTTCCCTATAGCGTTCATAATACAATAACAGGCCCTATAGCCTTCAAAGCATAAAGATAGTAAAAAATATTACCGCCTCGACAGAAAAATGCCGTTATATGCAGTTAATTTGTCAAGGTGGCAACGAAAACTGCCAAAAACGCCATTACTGCTGCCGCCTTGACACAAAAAAGCCATTTCATGTAATCTAGATGTCGAGGCGGCAAGAAATAAAATTTGTATTTTTGCATTATAATACATCCTCTTCCAACACCATGAACAATTTTGCGGCGATAGACTTTGAAACGGCGAATGAATGCCCATCAAGCGTTTGCAGCGTGGGTGTGGTAGTTGTAAGGGACGGAATGATAGCCGACTCCTTCTACA